>DASWYF010000038.1 GCA_036405135.1 Verrucomicrobiia bacterium
AACAGCGTCTTCAGCGCCACCCGCCGCAAAGCGCGTGGTTACCGCTCCTCCACCTACCTCATCACCATGCTCTACTTCCTCGCAGGCAAACTCCGCCTGCCCCAGCACTGAACCCATTCCACTGAAAACAGCGAAGAACCATATTTTCGGGTGTAATTTCTTCTGTTCCAATTTGTTGCGTTTGAAGGGTTGTTTGGTGTGATTTTTAAATGGAAAATTGACGGGGATTTGGTAGTCTTTGCAGTGCTGACAACTCGTTGTCGGTAAAGGCGGGGCAAAGCCAGTTTCTGGTTCCTAGTTTAAAGTTTCGAGTTAGGAACGCGAACGGCTGAAATCCCAAGTCATCAAGCATAGCGATGTGATTTATTGCATTGGTGTGTCCTGCGTTGGTGGGGAGGTGACAGCCTTATGGAGCCATCATGGGATGATGGAGTGGGAAAGTTTTCAGTGTTCAGTTTTCAGCCGGTTGCACCGGTGGCCAAAACGGAAACACGGAAATAGCCCAGTTCATCTCTGGTAGGATCTGTGGGTGTATCGGGTGTTGGATCGGGGCTCGTAAGCTGGAGGGGGAACGGGACGTCGGTGGGCGTAGGATTTTTATGACTCACTGAGGAATCTCAAAGTACCCACTGCGGAACCAGCCGGGTTTAGAACAGCGCCAGAGTCTGGCCTCCCTGTGAGGAGGAGCCATAGGCCAGATACATCAGCAGGGGGCGGATGGTTTCATTGCTCTTTGACATAGTTCCTTAAGGGGAACGCAGAGTTAAGAATGGTGAATGAAGAAATGGGGGCACACCCTCATCCTCAATCCTTCTCCCGTGAGGGAGAAGGAAGATTTGGGAGGGTGCGCTCGCAAGATTCAAAAGTTCTTTGGCTGCGTTTCTGGCTGAATAGTCGGGTGTTTTGTCGGGGTCGGAGTCACCGATATAAAAATCGAGGACGACGACGAGGACGAGAACGACGACGATTGGTTGTTGGAGTGGCTGGCGAGGGTCGGATCTGGAAGGTGCAGACTGGTAGCTAGAGTACCGCAGGACAGGATGCTATCGAGAAGAGGGAGCATTGACCGGACGAGATGGGAAGGCCGCTCTGGGGAATGGATGAATTATGAAGGATGAAGTATGAGGGGGAAGTTGGGAAACATCGAACATCGAACTCCCAACATCGAACATCGAGAGTGGAAAAGTTAGAGCCTCCTTACGTCGGCTGCTACGGTTTAAAGGAAGCCGTACCGCATGCGGGACGGAACTCTTGCGGGAACGTCCAACTTTGGGCGTTCAACGTTCAGAGATGGGGGGAATGGGTCTTATGTGTCCGATAGGACTTATGGGGCTTAGGGGAAATGAAATCGACGACGAGGACGAGCACGATTGTTGAGACTGCGCGAGTGATTACTCGCGCGGGAGGGTGAAGGAGAAGGTGCTGCCTTGGCCTAGTTCGCTTTCGATCCAGACTTCGCCGCCGTGGGATTGGACGATGTGTTTCACGATGGAGAGTCCTAAGCCTGTGCCACCGGCTTCGCGGGAGCGGGCGCGGTCGATGCGGTAGAAGCGTTCGAAGACGCGGTCTTTCGCATCGGCAGGAATACCGGGGCCGTCATCGCGGACGGAGACTTCGATGAGTTTATCATCGGAGGCGCGACTGGAGACTTCCACGATGCCATCTTGCTTGCCGTATTTGATGGCGTTGTCGATGAGGTTGAAGAGGACTTGCTCGATGCGGTCGCCATCGGCGTGGACCATGGTGTCGGCGGCGATGGTGTTGCGGAGAGTGATGTTCTTTTCCGCAGCGCGGGAGGTGAGGTCATCGAGGACGTGATCGACCAGGGGCGCGAGTTCGAAGGGTTGAAGGTTCATGACGATCTGTCCGGATTCGAGGCGCGAGATGGTCAGGAGGTCTTCGATCAAGAAGGTGAGGCGATCGGCGTGTTTATCGATGGTCTGGAGGAAACGCAGAGCGACGGCGGGATCGTCTTTCGCACCGTCGATCAAGGTTTCGGTGTAGCCTTTGATGAGCGAGAGCGGGGTGCGGAGTTCGTGGCTGACATTGGCGACGAAATCGCGCCGGGTGTTCTCAAGCTGGCGCAGGCGGGTGAGATCGTGGAAGACGAGGAGCATGCCCGCGGGGCGGCCATCGCGGTTTAGCAAGCTGACGATGTTCACTTGCAGACAGCGGAGGTCGATGCCGGGGAGTTCGAGTTCGCCACCGGTGATCTGGCCTTCCACGGCAGCGCGATTGAGAAGCTCCTGCAGGGCGTGCATGCGGAAGGCTTCCATGACGGTCTGGCCACGGATGTCGTGACTGACGCCGAAGACGCGTTCAACGGCTTGATTGACGAGGCGGATCTTGCCATCGCGATCGAGGACGAGGACGCCTTCCACCATGGAGTTGAAGAGGGCTTGTTGCTGGGCGTGTTCGTCGGCGAGGGCGAGTTGCTGCGTTTCGCGTTGCTTGGTGCTATCGGCTCGCAGACGATCGAGAGCGCCTTCGAGGGCCTTCATCTGGCCACGGGACCAGACATAGAGGCCCACGGTGCAGGCAAGGCTCAAGATGGCTAGCGCGATCCACATGGTTCAGCTAAATGAAGGTGATCAACCTTCGACAAAGCGGTAACCGACGCCGCGCACGGTGTCGAGATAACGTGCGGCTTTGCCGAGCTTCTCGCGCAGGCGGCGCATGTGGGTATCCACGGTGCGGGTGTCGATGAGGTTGTCGTATTGCCAGACATCCGCGAGGAGTTTTTCGCGGGATTGCACACGGCCACGACGTTGCGCGAGGACGGTGAGGAGCTTGAATTCCGTGGCGGTCAGTTCCACGCGCTTGCCACCGACGGTGGCGAGGTGGCGGGGGACATCGATGAAGAGTTCACCGATGTGGAAGAGGTCGTTGTTGCTCTCGTCATCCGACTGGGTGCGGCGCATGAGGTTCTTGATGCGCAGGCCGAGTTCACGCGGGCTGAATGGCTTGGTGACGTAGTCATCGGCACCGAGTTCGAGGCCGAGGATGCGATCGATCTCAGCCGCCTTCGCGGTGAGCATGATGATGGGGATGGCCGCAGTGCTGGCATCGCGACGGAGGATCTTGCAAACCTCCAAGCCATCGATCTCCGGGAGCATGAGGTCCAACAAAATCAAATCGGGTGCAACGAGGCGGGCTTTCTTCAAGGCTTCAGCGCCATCAGCCGCGGTGACGACATCGTAGCCGGCGGCCTTGAGGTTGAACTCGATCAGCTCAAGAGCATCCGGCTCGTCATCCACCACTAAAATCTTAGGTTTCACTCGAGCCTTGGTTAACATGCGACCAGTAGAGCATCAATGACGTGGGGGTTACAAGAATGTTACAACGGGGTTACGGCGCCTGTAGGCGCAATGACGAATGACGAAATCCGAATGACCAAAGATGAAATTCGAGGATGAGATGGAGGTTTGATTCCCGCTTGCGTAGGGAATGGGCACTTCTATACTCGGCGCCCACGAATTTCATTGAATTAGAAATATGAGCGCTACGCCTATCCGTGTTGCTGTGACCGGTGCTGCCGGTCAAATCGGTTACTCCCTCCTCTTCCGCATCGCGTCCGGTTCCATGTTCGGACCGAACCAGCCGGTGATCCTGCACCTCATCGAGATCGAACCCGCCCTGCCGACTTTGAACGGCGTGGTGATGGAGCTCGAAGACTGCGCGTTCCCGTTGCTGAAGGGCATCGTGCCGACGGCAAGCCTCGACGAAGGTTTCCGAGGTGTGAACTGGGCGTTGCTCGTGGGTAGCGTGCCGCGCAAGCAGGGGATGGAGCGTAAGGACTTGCTCGGTATCAACGGCAAGATATTCATCGGCCAAGGTCAGGCGATCCAGAAGAACGCGGCGAGCGATGTGCGCATCCATGTGGTGGGCAATCCGTGCAATACGAACTGCCTCATCGCGATGAACAACGCGAAGGACATCCCGGCGAACCGCTTCTTCGCGATGACGCGCCTCGATGAAAACCGTGCGAAATCGCAGCTCGCCAAGAAGGCGGGCGTGGACACGACGGCGGTGACGAACATGGCGATCTGGGGCAACCATTCCGCCACGCAGTATCCGGACTTTTACAACGCGAAGATCAATGGCAAGCCGGTGACGGAAGTGATCTCTGACTCCGCATGGTTGCAGAATGACTTCATCTCCACGGTGCAGCAGCGCGGCGCGGCGATCATCAAGGCGCGCGGTGCTTCCTCCGCGGCCAGCGCGGCGAACGCGGTGGTGGACAGCGTGAAGTCCATCGTGACGCCGACGGCGCAGGGCAATTGGGCGAGCGTCTGCTTGGCCTCTGATGGCAGCTACGGCGTGGAGAAGGGCCTCATCAGCTCCTTCCCGGTGCGTTCCAACGGCCAGACGCTGGAGATCGTGCAAGGCGTGCCGGTGAATGACTTCAGCCGCTCGAAGATTGATGCGACGGTGAAGGAATTGCAGGAAGAGAAGGCGCTGGTTTCCGAGCTGCTGCCGAAATAAGTGAACAGACAGTGATTTCCGAAAACGCCCGGAACCGCTGATGGTTCCGGGCGTTTTGTTTGGGCCAAATCACGCCCTCGACAGGCTTGCTTCGCTTTGCCACGCTTTGCGCACCATGAAAAGCCGTTCATTAGTCACGGGTGCCGCGGGGTTCATTGGCGCTCACGTCGCGGAGGAGTTGCTCAGTCGCGGGCACGAGGTGATCGCGCTGGATGACTTGAGCGGTGGATTCAAGGACAACGTGCCAGCGGGTGCGACGTTCGTGGAAGGCTGCATCAATGATACGGCGCTCATCGACAAGCTGTTCGCGGAGTATAAGTTCGATTACGTGTTCCATCTCGCGGCGTATGCGGCGGAGGGGTTGAGCCATTTCATCAAGCGGTTCAATTACACGAACAACTTGCTCGGCAGCGTGAATCTCATCAACGCCGCGGTGAACACGGGCACGGTGAAGTGCTTTGTGTTCACCTCGTCCATCGCGGTCTATGGGCGCAATCAGGTGCCTATGACGGAAGACGCTGTGCCGCAGCCAGAAGATCCGTATGGCATCGCGAAATATGCGGTGGAACTGGACCTGAAGGAAGCGCACGAGATGTTCGGGTTGAATTACGTGGTGTTCCGTCCGCATAATGTTTACGGGGAGAAACAGAACATCGGTGATCGTTACCGCAATGTGATCGGTATCTTCATGAACCAGATTTTGCAGGGCCAGCCGATGACAGTGTTCGGCGATGGCTTGCAGACGCGGGCGTTCAGTTACATCGCGGATGTGGCGCCGGTCATTGCGGAAAGTGTGACGCGTGAGAAGTGTTGGAATCAGGTTTTCAATGTCGGTGCGGACACGCCTTACACCGTGAAAGAACTCGCGGAAGAAGTCGCGAAGGCGATGGGCGTGCAGCCCAATATCAAGCATCTGGAGGCGCGCAATGAAGTGGTCCATGCGTATTCCTCGCACGACAAGGCCAAGGAATGTTTCGGCGACATCATCCAGAACGTTTCGCTGGCAGACGGTGTTCAACGCATGACGAAATGGGTAAAACAGCACGGTAGTCGTTCGGGGAAAGCGTTTGAGGGGATTGAGGTGTGGAAGAACCTGCCGCCCTCGTGGAAGGCGCTAGCCTCAGCAGGGGAAGTGAAGAAGACACGGATTTCACAAATTAACACAAATTGAATTCGTGAAAATCAGTGCAATTAGTGTCGGTTTGTTCCGTTTTAGTTTAGCATGAAAATAGCGATTTTGGGCATCCGCGGGTTGCCTTCGAGTTACAGCGGGTATGAGACGTTCATCGGGGAGCTGGCTCCGCGATTGGCGCATCGCGGTCATGAGGTGACGATCTATTGCCGGAGCGCATTGTATAAGGAGCGGCCGGAGACGCATCTGGGCATGAAGATGATCTATCTGCCCAGCATCGAGCATAAATTTCTCAGCACGCTCTCGCATACGGCGTACGCGACATTGCATGCCAGCTTGGGAAATTATGACATGGTGTTCGTGGTGAATGCGGCGAATGGCATGTTCGGTTTCATCCCGCAATTATTGGGCAAAGCGTGCATTCTGAATGTGGACGGCATGGAGTGGTTGCGGCCCAAGTGGAACACCGTGGGCAAGTTTGTATTCAAGAATTCGGCGCGGCTCGGTACGTGGTTCTACGATGAGATCGTGACGGATGCGGATGAGATGCATCGCCTGTATGCGCAGGAGTTCGGGATCAATTCCACCTACATCGCTTACGGTGCGAACATCGAGAATTCCACCATGCCGGAAGTGCTGAAGGAATATGGTCTGGAGCCGCAGAATTATTATCTTATCGCGAGCCGCTTGGTGCCGGATAACAACGCGGACCTGATCGTGGAAGCATTCGTGAAGAGCGGTTCGCGCAAGTGGCTGGCGATCGCTGGTGGGGCAGATTACAAGGGCAATACGATCGAGAAAGCCTTCTTGGATAAGTTGAAAGCACTCTCCAATGGTCGTGTGAAGTTCCTTGGTCATGTGGGCAAACCGGGACATGTGAAAGAGCTGCACTGTAACTGCTACGGTTACATTCACGGTCATCAATTTGGCGGTATCAATCCTTCGCTGCTCAAGGCGTTGGGTTATGGGAATCTGATTTTCGCTCTAAATACACCATTCAATTCCGAAGTGCTCGCGGCGGGCAAGCATGGGGTGCTTTACGAAAAGAATTCGGACGATTTGGCGGAGAAGATCAAGGCGACGGAGGCGAATCCTGAACGCGTGGTGGAGTTGCGTCGCACGGCGCCAGAACGCATCAAAGAGCGCTTCACGTGGGAGCAAATCACGGATGAGTATGAGGCGTTGTTCCGTAAGTGGAGTGATGCAAGATAGGTCGGTAAAAGTAAATTGAGGACGAAGGGTATGACGAGCACGAGGACGATTTAGACGCATGAAACCAGTGTTGCTGATATTTGAGCAGAGGATGATGGGGGACGCCATCATGAGCCTGCCATTTGTACGTGCGGCGCTGGAGGGATATGATGTCTATGTGACGTGCACGCCCGCCACGGCGCCAGTTTTTGAGATGGTTTTACCGGCAGACCGTATCATCCCGTGGACACCACCGTGGCTGGCGGATGAAGGCCGCTACGACAAGAAGCGTTGGGCGGAGAGCGGGGTGAAAGAATACACCCGGAAGCTCAAGCAATTGCGCCCGCAGGTGGCCGTTTCTGTGTGGGCGGATACGCGGGTGCATTGGCTCATGGCGATGTCCGGGGCGAAGAAGCGCGTGGGTTTTCCAATGGTGAAGCAGAATTATTATGCGAACCATCTGGCGTGGAGGCAGCGGCAATTACGTTTGGGGAAAGTGCTGTATTATGCCGGTTCACTGGCGATGTTTCGTCCGCTGCTGAACGTCTCCATTGAGCGTCGTAATGAGCAGCAACATCATGTGGTATGCTGGCAACAGATTGCGCAATCGTTGTTGTTGCCTTGGAGTGATGCTGCACCGTGGCTTACACCTCCCGTCGCGACATTTCCCGATGAAGTACAAAGCGCCATCGATGAAGCAAGGACGAATCGCCAGCCGATCTGGATGGTGCATGCGGGTGCTCGTGTAGAGGCGCATCGTTGGCCAGTGGAGAATTTTGACCGCGTGTTGAGAGAGGAGTTGCAAGCCGCCGGTGCGAAGGTGATTTTACTGGAATCGCCCGAAGTATCTTGGCCGGGGACATTGAAGCATACGTTCCCCAGTTGCCGGACGAGAGATATTTTCAGCCTGTTTGCGACCATGGCGCAGGCGGATGCGCTCTTGTGCAATGACACGGGGGTGGCACATGTGGCGGCAGCTTTAGGCAAGCCTGTAGTGGCGGTATTCACGGCGAGCAATCCGGATTGGTTTGCACCATGGGGCAGTCGTCAACGCGTAGTGCGGAGACAGGTGTGTGAATTCCATCCGTGTTTCGGACACTGCCAGCAGCCGAATTTCATCTGTCGTGATGGTGTGACGGTGGAGATGGTGAGCAAGTCGGTAAGGCAGTTGCAGGGAGAGCTTATTGCTAAATGACCAATGGCTAAGCCCGAATGACAAAGGAATGACAAATGGCCAAATCCTAATTGGTCATTGGACATTGATTCATTCCTTGGGCATTCAGATTTCGTCATTTTGTCATTTCGTTACGAGGGGTGCCTTGTGGAATGCAGAGGAATCATGCATCTTGGCCGCAACTGTATGGCCGCAGCTGATCTAGCGACGGAGCCTGAGCAGCCGAAAGCGGCTGCTGGTCCGTCATTTTTAGAAGAGTTAAAGGATTGCTGGCACCAATTTCCTGAGAAGGGGCTGTTCTTTGGGTTGATTATTCCCTGGCTCTTGTTGTTTCAGTTCTTAGGGAATTCCACATTCGGGTATGTGAATTCACCCTCGCTCTATCTGTGGCTTGAAGGGGCTTACAATTCTCCATTTCAAGACGACGATCACGGACCATATATCCCGTTTTTGGTGCTCGGGCTGTGCTGGTGGAAGAGGAAAGAGCTGCTTGCAGCTCCTAAACGATTGTGGTGGCCAGGGTTGATCATTTTAGGAGCAGCCTGTCTTTTGCATGTCTTGGGTTACATCGTGCAACAACCGCGTCTTTCGGTGGCCGCTTTGTTCATGGGGATTTACGGATTGATCGGGGTGACGTGGGGACCGGCATTTTTGCGGGCGATCTTTTTTCCTTACTTTCTCTTTATGTTCAGCGTGCCCATTGGCTCCCTGAGCGGGATGGTCACATTTCCGCTCCGCATGGTGGTAACAAAGGTTGCAGTGGGCATCGCGCAATTTTTGGGGGTGGGCGTGATTCAGGATGGTTCGCGCATCCTGGATGAAGCCGGGAAATTTAACTATGATGTGGCGCCTGCCTGCAGCGGTATACGCAGTCTCGTGGCCATGTTTTTGCTGGCGACGGTATATGCCTTCGTGATCTTCAAGCAATGGTGGCCAAGGCTGATCGTGATCGGCATGGCGATGCCGCTGGCGGTCCTGGGCAATGTGGTGCGGCTGACCACGATCATTTTGGTGGGCAAAGCCTTCGGGCACGATGCCGGTGTGATGATTGAGCAGAAGTTTGGGTTTGTGACTTTTGCCGTCGCTTTGGCCGGGATGTACGGGATCTCCACGGTTTTGGAGAGAGTCGTGTTCAGGAAAAAGAAAACCAAGGAGACTCCTGTATGATGCGCCAGCACATGATCATGGGGGGGGCAGCCTTGGGCCTCATGCTTTTAACTGCGGGATTGATCCATCGTCTGCAAGGCAAACAGCAACTGGGTGAACCCGGGGTCACAGTGGTCAAGGCCAATACGGGCAGCGGCCTGGAGGTGGTATTGCCGGAGCGGGTTCTCGACTTCGAGAGCGAAAAGCACGGGCCATTGCCAGAAGAATTGGGCATGCTGCCCAAGGACACCACCTATGGAAGGCGGATTTACAAGGCCCCGGACGGGTTCATGATCGCCGTCAGTGTGGTGATGATGGGGACGGACCGGACGAGCATACATCGCCCGGAATTCTGCCTGACGGGACAGGGGTGGAAGATTGATCAAACCGCCACTGGCGTGGAAAGCGTCAAACTGAAGGAAGGCCACATTCTGGAATATAACCGGATGCTCTTGGACAAGGCATTGCCCACAGCAAGCGGGGATACGCTCCAAGCGCGGGGCCTCTACCTCTACTGGTTTGTGGCGGATGGCCGTCAAACCCCGGGGCAGGCACAGCGTATGTGGTGGATGGCCGAAGACCTCTTGCGGGCAGGCAAACTGCAACGCTGGGCCTATGTAGCCTATTTCACCTATTGCTCGCCGGAACAGGAGCCGCAGGCATTGGAGCGGTTAAGACGGTTCATCACCGCTTCCTCACCGGAGTTTCAGATATCTGCCGGAGCGGCGAAGACCAGGGCGGATGACTTGCGTAACAACGTACTTTCAACGATGCTAACGCATAGCGAAATGCAAGGTCAGCCGTAAACGCCATGTTCAGACGCCAACACCAACTGCGCTCCTCCGTCCACCTCGTCTTGGATGCGGGACTGTTTGCGATCGGATTCTGGCTGGCGCATTTCATCCGTGCTCACGTGCCCATTGAAGTGTTCGGTGGCGCGGCAGAGATCCAGTCTTTTGAGCATTATTTCACGGTATTCTGCCTTTCCGCGGTGATCGGCGCGGTATTGCTGGAGGGGCAGGGGTTCTATGGGCGGAATGATCTTGCTTCACGGGTGGAAAAATACTGGAAACTCTTCAAGACCTGTGTGCTGGCGGTTGTGGCTTTGGTTTTGGTGCTGTTCCTGCTCAAAGCTCAGCTGGCGCGTTCCGTGATCATCCTTTTCGGGGTCACCAGCTTTGCCTTGATCTGTTTGAAGGAGGAAGTGGTTCGTTGGTGGGCTTTGTCAGAATATGGGCGGGCACAAACCGCGCGGCGCATCATTTTGGTGGGTGGTCGTGAAGATGCCACCAAGCTGGAAGCCGAATTTGGCAATCAGTTGCCCGGCGGCATTGAGATCGTGGCCCGGCTTTATCTGGACGAGCGGCCGGTCGAGGATTTGATCCCCTTATTGCATGAGCATTCGGCCAATGGCGTGATCCTGAGCGCCAAACATACGGTTTTCGGCGAAGTGGAGAAAGCCATCCAGCTGTGCGAATTGGAAGGCGTGGAAGTGTGTTTGCTGGCGGATTTCTTTAAAACGACCATTTCCCAGACGGCCTTGGATGATTTTATGGGCCGCCCGGTGATGGTGTTCCGCTCGGTGCCGGAGACATCCTGGCAGGTGTTGGCCAAGCAAGTGCTGGATTTCGTGCTGGCAAGTGTGGGATTGCTTGTGCTTCTGCCCCTGCTTTTTCTGCCCTTGGCTGTGATCATCAAGTTTACCTCCAAAGGACCGGTGTTCTTCCGTCAACGTCGTTGCGGCCTCAATGGCCGTCCGTTCATGATGTGGAAGTTCCGTTCCATGGTGAGCGACGCGGAGGCGAAACAGGCGGCTTTGACCGCCCAAAATGAGATGTCAGGCCCGGTCTTCAAGCTCACCAATGACCCGCGCGTGACACCTGTGGGACGGTTTATCCGGAAATGGAGCATTGATGAGCTGCCGCAGCTTTTTAACGTGCTGGTCGGGGAAATGAGCATCGTGGGGCCGCGTCCTTTGCCGGTGGATGAGGTGAAGAGATTCGATGACCTGGCCCACCGCCGTCGTTTAAGCGTGAAGCCTGGGCTGACCTGCCTGTGGCAGATCAGCGGGCGCAATAACATCAATGATTTCAAAGATTGGGTTAGGCTTGACCTCGAATACATCGATAACTGGTCATTATGGCTTGATTTCAAGATTCTCTGCCTGACCATTCCCGCCGTGTTGTCGGGCAACGGGGCGAAGTAAAAAAGTCGTATCCTCAAACGCTGCTCAACTCAGAAGCATATTCTTTATGGCAAAAGCTAAGAAAGCGGTTCAACGCACCAAAATTCCGGTATCTGTGGTAACGGGTGGTGCAGGGTTTTTAGGCTCTCACTTGGTGGATTTGCTGCTCAGCAAGGGGCATAAAGTCATCGCCATTGATAATTTGGTGACCGGCTCGGTGGACAACATCGACCACTTGGCGGGCAATTCTAATTTCCGCTTCATCCAGCAGGATGTGACCGAGTTCCTGTTCCTTGACAGTCCGGTGGACTACGTCTGGCACTTCGCTTCACCCGCCAGCCCTATCGACTATTTGGAACTGCCCATCCAGACCTTGAAGGTCGGTTCATTGGGCACACACAAGGCGTTGGGTTTGGCGAAAGAGAAAGGAGCCCGCTTCCTTATCGCTTCCACTTCTGAGACCTACGGTGATCCCTTGGTGCATCCTCAGCCGGAAGAGTATTGGGGTAATGTAAATACCATTGGGCCAAGAGGTTGCTACGATGAGGCGAAGCGTTTTGCCGAAGCCATGACCATGGCCTATCACCGCCAGCATAAGATGGAGACACGCATTGTGCGCATCTTCAATACTTATGGCCCGCGCATGCGTTTGCGGGATGGCCGGGTGGTGCCTGCCTTCATTAGCCAGGCTTTGGGGAACAAGCCCGTGACGGTCTTCGGAGAGGGTAAACAGACGCGGAGCTTCTGCTATTGCGCGGACCTCATTGAAGGTATCTACCGGCTCATGATGAGCGATTATCCGTTGCCGGTGAACATTGGCAACCCGCACGAGATGACGATGCTCGAATTCGCCCAGCAGATCATCAAGATTACCGGTTCCAAAAGCCGGATAGTTTTCAAGCCCTTGCCGCAGGATGATCCGAAGCAACGTCGCCCGGACATCACGAAGGCAAAACAACTCCTGAAATGGGAACCCAAAGTGCCGTTCGCCGAAGGTATGCAGCGGACGATCGAATATTTTAAACCGAGAGTATGAGGAAAATGGAAAAAATAAGGCTTTTTAGGGGATTTTTTGTAACGTGTGAGCTGTTCTAATAGACAGGTTCAACCAGTATGAGACGGATTTGGACGGCTAAAGGTTCAAAATTATTCAAACGAAACAGATTTTTCGTTTGACCCCCTAGTTGCTTTCCAGTTACCACCACTCTCGAATTTCGCAACCCCTCAGATGCAATAGGGATACATATTGTGCCGGGTTGTATTGTCGGCGGAAACAGCAGTGCGAACTAAATGCTGAAAACGAAGTCATTTTTGTGCGGTGATTTTGGGGCGGGAACCCTCAAACTTGCCGAGTTCGAGCCAAACGAAACGGGGACACTGCGCCTCCTGCGCTACGCGGTCAAACCGCTGGGCTTGGAGGGGTCGCAAGACTCAACGCGTGCGGCCGCGCTTATCCAGGCACTTCAAACACTGCTGAAGGAAAAAGGTTTCGTCTCCCGCCAGATCAACGTCTGCGCCGCCGGCTACAACGTTTTCTCCAAATTCGTCAAACTGCCGCCGGTCGATGCCGCCAAAGTCACCCAGATCATCCAATACGAGGCGCAGCAGAACGTTCCCTTCCCCTTGGAGGAAGTAGTCTGGGACTACCAGATTTTAGGAGCTAACGCCACGGGTGAACTGGAAGTGTTGCTCGTCGCGATCAAGAGCGACACCGTGGAGGGCCTCTTCAACATCGCCGAGACCTCCGGGCTGCAGATGAACCTGGTGGATGTCTCCCCGGCTGCCCTGTGCAATGCCTACCGCTTCAACTACGGCGAGCAGGAAGGCTGCACGATGCTCTTGGACATCGGTGCCAAGACCAGCAACGTCCTCTTCTTCGAGAAGGGCAAGGTTTTCTCCCGCAGCATCAATATCGGTGCCAACGCCATCACGCAGGATTTCGCCAATGAGGCGCGCTTGCAGTTCGATGAGGCGGACCGCATCAAGATCGAGCAAGGCTTCGTGAGTCTCGGTGGTGCTTACGAGGAACCGGATAATCCTCATCAGGCCGCGATCTCCAAGATCGCACGGCAGGTGATGACCCGCCTGCACATCCAGATGAACCAGACCATCCAGTTCTACCGCAACAACCAGGGTGGCTCCGCCCCGGCGCGGCTTTATCTGGCGGGTGGTGCTTCCATGATGCCGTATGCCGCGCAATTTTTCGCGGAAAAGCTCAACATCCCGGTGGATTACTTCAATCCGCTGCAGAACGTGGAGTACGATCCGAGCATCTCGCTGGAGGAACTGGCGACGGTCGCGCACTCCTTCGGTGAAGTCGTCGGCTTGGGTGTCCGTAATCTGGCGCAATGCCCGGTGGAACTCAACCTGATGCCCAAGAGCCACCTGAAGCGCAAGGCCTTTGACCAAAAGAAGCCTTGGTTGATGGCGGCGTTGTTCAGCCTTGTGCTCGTGGTTTTCTCTTACGGCCTTTTCTACAAACAGCAGGCCGGATTGAAGAATGCGGAGATCAAGAAGCTCAACGAGCGCATCAATCCTTTGCGGAACATGAAGGGGCAGCTTGACGCCCAGTTTGGTACGTTGAAGACACAGTACCAATTGGCCAATGAACACGCCATGTTGCTTGACGACCGTTATTACACACCACAACTGATGAACAGCCTGCAGTCCATGCTGTTGCAGTATGAAGCATCTTCCTCCAACGCATTTGGAAAAGATACGGGTGTCTGGATTGAAAAATTCACACCCTTGTTGCCTACGGGAGCGGCTCCTGTGGGTGGTGGTGGCCGTTTTGGTCCGGCGGG
This sequence comes from Verrucomicrobiia bacterium, assembly GCA_036405135.1. Classification (NCBI taxonomy): domain Bacteria; kingdom Pseudomonadati; phylum Verrucomicrobiota; class Verrucomicrobiia; species Verrucomicrobiia bacterium. The sequence continues at coordinate 14,118 of DASWYF010000038.1, forward strand.
CGGTGCTCCCGCTGCACCCGGTCAGCCGGTAGCCACCCCGCTGCCGACACCCGCCGCTCCAGTGGTGGTCGGTTACTATGCAGTCACTTTCCGGGCGGCCAACCTCAACAGCCTGGCGCCTGATGCCAACCGCCGTTTCGCTTTCGCCCTGCAAGAAGTCGTGAAGACCAACACGCTGTTCCTGCCGGATTACACCAAACTGGATGACAAGATGGAGGAGGTCGATCCTGCCGCCAAGTCATTCTCTTTCTCAATGACCCTGCAACTTAAGCGCCCTGTCCGCCTCCACTGATACGTTTATGCGCTGGATTAAGAGAAATATTTTTCTGCTGATAGGGATTGTGCTGGCGCTGGGCCTGATGGCAGGCGCGATCGTGTTTCTGGTTTCGACGATCCAAGCTGATGTCAAAGCATCCAAGTCCCTCAAGTCGGCCCAAAGTGAATTGATTTCATTGATGCAGTCCCAGCCGTTCCCGGATCAGGCCAACCTGACTCTGGCTCAGCAGGAGACGCAACGGCTGGTCCAGTTCATGGCTGGCGTGCAGACCAACATCACCTATCCGCCAGTCCCGAAGATGACGAGCCAAGAGTTCTCCTCTTATCTATTGAACACCGTGGCGGACCTGCAAAAGGGAGCTGAGCAGGCGGGCGTGCAGTTGCCGGCTCCGCGTTATGCCTTTTCCTTCGAGCCGTTGGTGCAGCAGGTCAATTTTGATGCGGCCAGCATCGAACCGCTCACCCGCCAGCTCATGGAGGTGAGAGAGCTTTGCACCAATCTTTTCCAAAGCCAGATCCACAAGCTGGAATCCTTGCGCCGCGTCCGTGTTTCCACACTGGATCCGGCCCAAGGTCCGCACTATCTGGACAAGGCGGTGAATCCGGCAGCCTATAACAACCTCGCCTCGGTCACTCCTTATGAGATCGTTTTCACCGGTTTTTCCACGGAACTGGCCGGAGTGCTGGAGCGCCTGCAACGCTCGCCCATCTTTTTCTCGGTCAAGCTGATCAACATGGAGACCATGAAATCAGCCGCACCGGTGGCCGCTCCGGTCCCGACGGCAGCCGCACCCGCTCCAGCTGTGGGAGCTGCGGCCAAGGGCAAAGCCAAGGCCGCTGACTCGACGCCGGTGAAAGACGAGATTTATCTGTTTGAACAGCCTTTGAAGATACACCTCTTCATCGAAGTGGTCCGCCTGAACCAAGCTCAAGCCGCAAAATAAACCATGCAGTTCCTGAAAAAACATTACGAGAAGATCATTCTCTGCATCGTTTTGCTCGCACTCGCAGTCGCGGCGGTCATGTTGAGCATCAAGGTGAGCAATGTGAAGCGCAGCTTGGTCAAGGCTGGCAAGACAATTGACAGCTACCCGCGAGTTCCCCTGAAAGCGGTGGATTTGACGGCATTTCAAAATTCTCTGGCCGTCCACACGAATGCTCCGGCGCTGAGCATGACCAACCGGCACCTGCTGTTCAATCCGGTGCGCTGGTATAAGAAGCCGGACGGCAACATCATCAAGGTTTCCACCGGCTCGGAAATCGGCATCGGTGCGCTGCAGGCAAGTTCCATCCGTCCGTTGAAGCGCATCGTCAGTCTTGAGAGCGCTTCCGGGACCGGCGAGAAAGCCCGTTACAACATCGGCATAGTCAAGCAGGCGGGTGCCACACCGGCTGACCGGCGCAAGATCACTCAATTCGCCTCGTTGAACGAAAAGAACAAATATTTCATGCTTAAGGAAGTGCGTGGGGATGTGCCGATCGAGGCCACCCTGGTCCTCGTGTGGCTGGAGGATGAAACAAACGATGAACTGCTGGTATCAAAAGCGATGCCCAGTGAGAAGACGACCGATTACGTGGTGGACATGGCTTACCCGCCGGACAACCAGGAGTTCAAGGGCAAGCGGGTCAATGAAAGCATAACCATCGCAGGAGAAAATTACATTATCATTGCTATCACGGAGACGCAGGTAGTAATGTCCGCCGAACGCAACCAAAAACGAACGATTGTCCCGTTACGCGCGACACCATAACGCAGATTCCTTGTCTTTATTGGTATGAAACTCAGTACAATCCGGATCACCAAGTTCGCCTCATGTGTGGCGTTTCTCGGCGTATTTTTGGCGATGGCACCCATCCACGCCCAAGTCGACCCTGCGCAGGTGGCAGCCGAAGAGGCGGCCAAGCGTCAGGCCACTTTGACGCTGCTGGAGGAAACCTTGAAGCGCGCGGCCGCACTGCAAAAGGAGGGCAATCTGGCAGATGCAGCCTCGCTATATGAGGAATGCCTGAAGCTCGTGCATCGTTTGGGCGGCACCGATGTCGATGCGCAAAAGCGGCAGGCTTTGGCGGGCCTCACGACCACGCGTTTGGGCATTGCGCGCAAACATTTCGAGAACCAAGAGTTCGTTGAAGCGGACAAACAGGCATCCGAGCTGTTGAAGTTTGATCCCCAAAACAGCCAGGCCAAGGAATTCAAGGCATATAATGCCGAAGTGGCCGCCAAGACCCGGCCCTTCATGCCCAGCAAGGAAACTTTGGCCAAGGTGCCAGTGGTAAAGGCGGAGAAGGAAGAAGTGTCCATCATGGTTCAGGACGCCAAGCTGCTTTACGAACTGCGCCGTCTGGAAGAGGCGGAAGCTAAATTGCGCGAGGCGATCAAGCGGGATCCGGCCAACCATGCGGCCTTCTACTATCTGAACCTGATCCAAGAAGCCCGTTACAGCGACATGGCCCGCAAACGCGACTATGAACAGCGCGTGCGCATCGTGGACGTGGAGAGAGCTTGGGAAATCCCCACCAGCCGGGATGCCCTTCCGGTGCCCAATCCCTATGTCCGCACCAATGTGGCCCAGACCGGCACCAAGAACCGTCAACGCGTTCTGGCCAAGCTGGATCAAATGGTGATCAAGGAAGTGTTTTTCGACGGATTGCCGCTCTCCGAAGTGGTGCGATTCCTGCAAGAGGAATCAGTAAAGCAGGACCCGGAAAAACTAGGTATCAATTTCATCATCAACTCCAACCTTGACGACCAACCCTCCAGCCGTGGCGCTCCCGCGGGATTGCCGGGTGAATTCGGTGGTGCTCCTGGGTTGGATCCTCTGGGCCAGCCGCTGGCTCCTTTGCCCGCCGCCCCGGCGGAAGCAGTGGATCTGGAAACGATGCTGGTCAAAATCAACCCTCCGTTGAAAAACCTCCGCATGATTGATGCGTTGGATGCCATCACCAAAGTGGCCACTCCGATCGCAGGTCGTGGCTTGAGTTTCATGGTCGAGGATTATGCAGTTGTCTTCCGTCAGCGCGTGGTAGATCCGCCGCAGATGTTCACCCGCATCTTCAAGATTGATCCGAACACGTTCCGTCAAGGTTTGGAGAGCGTCACCGGTCTGACGGTTGATACCCTGTCCAGTTCAGGCGGTGGCGGTGGTGGCGGCGGTGGCGGTCGTGGCGGCGGCGGTGGTGGCCGCGGCGGTGGTGGTGGCGGTCAGGGTGGTGGTCAGGGCGGCCAGAATGGTGGTGCTGATCCGTTGGCTATCCCGCGTGTAGCTGTCACCACAGGCGGCCAAGGCGGCCAAGGCGGTCAGGGTGGCGGTGGTCAAGCCGGTGGTGGCTTGGGTGGTCAAGGTGGCGCTGGTGGTGCAGGCGGCCAAGGCGGCGCTGGTATCACAGGTGTGACTACGATTGTTCTCACGGAACAGATTCAGGCACTCGCCCGTCAGTTCTTCGCGGCTGCCGGTGTGAACCTTGCTTCCAACGCTGCCGGTGGTGCATCCACCCAGATTTTCTTCAATGACCGTACGGGTGTCCTCATGGTACGCGCCTCATTGCAGGACTTGGAGATCATCCAAAGTGCTATCGAAGTATTGAACATCATCCCGCCGCAAGTGCAAGTGGAGGCCAAATTCGCGGAAGTCACACAAAATGACACGCGCGGTTTGGGCTTCGACTGGTTCCTTGGACCTACTCTGATCGGTAGCGGACGCGTCGTAGCGCAGCCGGGCACACAACCTACTTTGACGGGTGCCCCCAGCACGGCTAATCCCACCGGAACGTTCCCGGGCAATCCTTTGTTTGGCACAGCAACGGCACCTTCCGCAACGGATGGGTTCCTGACAGGCGGATTGCGCCAGCAGATCGGTATCGGCAGCCAGCAGGCTACCATCCCGACACTGGCCTCCTTCACCGGTATTTTGACCGATCCGCAGTTCAAGGCAGTGATCCGTGCCTTGGAACAGCGTGATGGTGTTGACCTGCTGGCGGCACCGCGGGTGACTACGGTCAGCGGTCGGCAGGCCCAAATATCCGTGGTGGACAATGTCACGTTGGTTTCCGACGTATCGCTCCAGCAAACGGGTGGTCAGCAAACTGGCGGCTTGGTTGGTGGTGGTACCGGTGCGATTGGCTCTACGGTCACTTATACCTTGGCCAACTTCCCCACCGGTCCCGTGCTGGATGTGATTCCGTATGTTTCTGCGGATGGTTACACCATTCAGATGACCGTAATCCCGACGATCACCGAATTCATCGGTTACGACAATCCGGGTGGTTTCATTCCGCAGGCGCAATCAGTCGGTGGTGCCACGGTGGGCATCCCGCTCACCGCCTTGCTGCCTTTGCCTCGCACACGTCAACGCGTCGTGGTGACATCCACCGTGGTTTGGGATGGTCAGACGATGGTGTTGGGTGGCTTGATTTCCGAGGACGTGCGCAACGTCAAAGACAAGGTGCCGGTCTTGGGTGACCTGCCGTTCCTTGGCAAACTCTTCCGCAGTGAATCCAAATCCACTTCGAAGAAGAATCTGATCATCTTTGTCACGCCGACGATTATCGATCCTTCGGGTAATCGCGTGAACAGCGACCGCGAAATGCCTTTTGCGAGAAACTCGGTGCCTCCGCAGCCGGCTTGGAGCGTGCGCGACAAGAACTATCAATACTAAGCCCGGTTCACGGTCCAATCTGGGAACATGCAGGCGAACGTGAATAATAAAGCGTCAGAAAAGCCGGTGCTCTTGCTGGTCGATGGCCATGCATATGCCTACCGTGCTTTTTACGCCATCCGTTCGCTCTCATCTCCCGACGGTTCACCTACGAACGCCATCTATGGTTTCGTGAAGATGCTCCAAAAAATCCTGCTCCAAAGCGGTGCTACTTGCGCTGCTGTGGTTTGGGATGGGGGATTGGCCGAAGGCCGCAGGACGGCTTTGCCAGACTATAAGGCAAACCGTCCCGAGATGCCTGGTGACCTTGCTGTGCAACTGGATGAGATCACACAGTATCTGGATGCTGCTGGGATTGCCAGCCTGTGTCAGGACGGCTTGGAGGCAGACGATTGGATCGCCCGGCTGGCTCAAGATGCTTTGGTGAGCGGGCATCGGGTGATCATCGCCAGTGCAGACAAAGACTTCTTCCAACTGATTGGACCCGACTTGGGCATGATCAATCCCAACGACAAAGAAGAGCGCCTGTGGTCTGCGGCTGAAGTGATTGCCAAGACCGGGGTAAGCCCCCATCAGATAGTGGACTGGCTCAGTCTCTTGGGTGATGCAGTGGATAATATCCCTGGAGTCCCGGGCATCGGCCCCAAGACGGCGGCGGATTTGTTGAACAAGTTCGGCTCCTTGGATCAAATCTATGCGGGCTTGGATAAGGTGGCCTCAGAACGCCAGAGAAAGGCCCTGACAGATGCGCGAGAAGCGGTATTTCGTAACCGGGAGATGGTGCGGCTGTGGGTTGAAGCCGCACCGACAAGCGACTTTGGGGCTTTGCAGTTCAAAGCACCCAAAAATGACAAACTCAGTGAGTTGTACCGGAAGTGGGGTTTTAAGACGTTATTGCGGGAATTAGAGCAGACTCAAGCAGCCGGGGAATTGCTGCTTTGTTAAATAAAGTTTTGATAAGCAAAAAACGAACGTTGATTGAGTTGACATAAAAATGCCGATGTGTGTAAATACAATGTATTCACATTGCGTGCACAAAGAATAGACAACTAAGCTCAAGGCGACTGTTTTCATCTCCAAGCGTTTTATTTCGATGAATATGTTAACTGCCAAGCTGAATTCGCGTCAGCGCCCTAGCGGCCTGCCGGATTGTGGCACCATGGACCGTGCGAAAAAAGCCGGTGGGAAATCTGCCCTGCGTTGGTGGAGTGGTTTGCTGTTGCTCTCGCAGGTCGCTTGGGCGGGAGCGGCGAATTTCATGCCCTTTGGCGCAGAGTACGCCATCATCGGGAATAAGAAGGGAGCTCAGGAAGAGTCATCAGTGGCTCTGGGGGCGAACAAGGGAGCAGTCGTCTGGCATGATAATCAAGTGGACGCAGACGGACTGGGGATTGGCATGCAGTGGCTGGATCAATCTGTATCCGGCAGCTTTGGCAGTTTCCGGGTGAACACGACCGAGACCGGCAATCAGGAAAAGCCGAAGGTTGCGATGCTGAATGATGGGGGGGCAGTGGTGGTCTGGCAGGGGGGAAGTGAAGTGGATAAGGATGTATTTATCCGGTTCATGAGTGGTGAAGGCACTTTCTCCACGGGCGAAATCAAAGTGAACACTTTCACTGAGTTGCTGCAAATCGATCCAGATGTGGCCGTATTGGCGGATGGCAGCGTGATAGTCGTTTGGTCCAGCTTCCATCAGGATGGCAGTTACCAGGGAGTGTATGGCCAGCGGTTTACCGCTTCCGGCGGCAAGATCGGCAATGAATTTCAAATCAACCAATATACTCCCAATAACCAGCGCAATGCGACGGTGACAGCACTTTCAGGTGGTGGATTTGTAGTGGGCTGGGTTTCTGAAAAACCCACGCAAACGGTGACGAATCCGAACCTGACACCTGCTGAAGGCGGCCAATGGGTGCAACAGGTAATCAGCCGGATTGAGATATTGGCCCGTCGCTATGATGCGCAGGGACTTGCGTTGGGTAACGAGTTTCAGGTCGATGCCGGAAACACCGTGGCTTCCCTTCCCAATGCTTGCGCTCGCGGGGATGGCGGCTTCAGCTTTGTGTGGAATCAACACGTTGCCGGCGAAGATTGGGATATCTACTCGCGCAGCTACAATTCTGCCGGGCAGGCTTTGTCGGAGCCTTTCCGGGTCAATGTGGTGAATGATGGCAAGCAATCCTCGCCGCGTGCAGTTGCCTCCGGTGACCAGCTGTTCGTCGTTTGGAACAGCATCCAGACCACGAGTTTCTGGGATGATGTCAAAGGCCGGTTCATAGGGCTCGCCTCAGCGGGCTCCGAGATCGAGTTCCGGGTGAATTTCGAGGAATACAGCATTCAAAACCAGCCCGCTTTGGCCATCAACAAATCAGGCCAGGCTGTAGTGGTGTGGACAACTTTTGTCGGCGGGGAGAACAGTGGCGACATCCACGCCCAACGTTATAACTCAGTAGTACCGTTGCCAGCGGGACCCACACCAGTCGTCTCCGGACGTGACAGCTCATCCATCGTAGTCAGCTGGTCCCCATTAGTTGGTATGGGGGTAGCCAGTTATTATGTATATGTGGATGGCAATCCCAGCCCGATGGTCGTTGATGCGAACACCACGCAAGTGACGATCAACGGCCTGCAACCGTCGACAACCTATTCCTGGCGGATTGCCTACCGGTTGAACGATAACCGTGTCTCACCGCAATCAGTGGCCGCGACCGGACGCACTTGGGGTGTGGACAGCAATGCGGATGGCATCCCCGATGAGTGGCAGATTGCGAACTGGGGAGCTACTGCTTCCAAGTGGGGCGCACCGGGCGAAGACAGTGATGGTGATGGTCTGAGCAACTACCAGGAATTTTTGGCCGGAACAGACCCGCGTGACGAGAACAGCGCCTTGAGGACACAGGTTCAGGTCGTGGAAGGGGCTTTCTACTTCAAGTGGAACACCACTCCGGGCAAAGTTTACCAGATCCAACATTCATCTGATTTCCAGACGTGGACTGACGTGGGAGCACAACGTATGGCAGTGTCTGGTGAAGACAGCGTGTTTGTGGATCAATCCGCAGGCATTGGCTTTTATCGCATCATCTTGGTCCGTTAGAGGTAGCTATGTTGAAACGTTTTACGCTGTATTTGGTGGCGCTGGCCAGCCTTCTGGTGACACAGAATGCTGCCCGGGCCTTTTCTCTGCTGGGGCCGATCACAGGGAATCCTGCGATATCCACATGGCAGATCTTCGCAAACGGTTACAATTTCGGCACCGACATTGGCGGTGTCATGAACCGCGGTGAGGGCTATCGCTGGAATGTGCCCGTCTTGTACGTGGCGTTTGATGATTCCTTCATAGAATATTTCGGCAACCGTGGCGTCTCCGAGGTGGAATCGGCATTGTACACGTTCAATACGATGACCAATTTTTCCTTGATGAGCAGCAATCTGAACGAATTCCCGCTGCGCACCACCCGGGTGAACTTCCGTGCGCAGGCTCTCGGATTGCAGGACCTCAAATCGACCACTATGAGGGCGATGGTGGAGGAACTCGGCCTGACTCAGCCGGAACGATATGCCTTCACACTTCGTGACCGAAATGTGACGACGTTCAACGGAGTGACCTATACCAACTATCTGGTCATCATGCGTAATTTCGATCCCGTAAGCCATCAGCCGACCGCTTTCGTGAACGGGACGCTCTACACCTATGACTTGAGGGAGGACTATACCCTCATCGGCGCACACGAAGCGGCCGAACGCCCGGTTGATACGTCAGCCTTTACTTTCACTTCCGTGGCTTACTCAGCACCCTTGATTGGGCACTTTTTTACCGGTTTGACCCGTGATGATGTGGGGGGCCTTCGCTATCTGTATGGCACGAACAATATCGCGGGTGAACGGTTGCTGACAGATACGCAAATCGTGGTCACCAACAGCAATCAGTTGGTGGTCAGAACGGGGGATTTGGGCCTGCTGACCCGCCAATCCACCAATACCATCCTGACTCCGCCACAGATGCAACTGGCGTTTCCTGGCATCCAGTTTGCCGCCATCACGACCAATGTCGGGTTGGTCAATCTCACGAGCGTTGTCAGTGGCAATATAGTTATCACCCCGACGGTCACAAACATCTACAGCTACATATATGGCAATGTGGTGACGAACTTCATCACCAACCAGGCCCGTGCAAGCGTTCAGACCATTCTGGTCACTTCCAATCAGGTGGGATTTGTAACGAATGTGCTGGACCGGGTGGAGTTCGTGACCAACGAGGTTGCTGGTACTTTCTACATCATCACCAATGGTGCGTTCGCTTATGATATTCTGGAGCAGATCAATATCGTGACCAATGAGCAGCGGACGATTGTTGTCACAAACATCAGCACAACAGCTTATTTCACGAACACCGCACCGGGCGCCCGTGTGTTGGTGGAGGCGACCAATGACTTGCACGAATTGATCCAGTTCTCCTCCACGAATGCACCGGCTGCGGTGATTGCGAGGTATCCTGGCATCTTGCTCACCAGCACAAACATCTATCTCACCAATCTGGTGCAGGAGACATACTTCTCCTATATCACCAACTTTTATACGGACCCGGCATTTCTCCTTGGTCGCGTCGTGGTCGGCACCAACATGGTCACGAATGTCATTGCTGCTTACAGTTACACCTTCGGCAATGTGGTAACGAACCAGTATTATACCAACGGTTTCATCACCTCGCGCACCATCAACATCGGTTTCAACGGCGTTTCATCGCCGTATAACCCGGCTTTTGGTGTGACGAATATCACCACCAACATCATCACCTCTACCACCTTCCAGTCACACACGAACGGAACCTTCTACATCGTGCCGACGAATCTGGTCGGATACAATGTGCTCGCTACGATGTACGAAAGTCCGACGGCCATCACCAACACGCTGGTCTCCGCCGGCTTCACGTTCGGTGGCCAGACTTTGAGCAATATCATCCAGCAGATCCGTTATCGCACGAATTCAGTGCTGCTGGCTGAGCCGATTCTCCTGCAGAATCCGACGAACATCGTCATTTCCCAGCTTGGCATCCGGCAGGAGTTGGTACGCGAAGTCCTGACGGTTAACTATCGTGTTTTGCCGTTGTATCTTTCCAACTCGGCTGCCATGGGGCCGCACGTTCGGCGTGGCACAGACCGCATCCAGTTCCGCCGGCTCCCTTATGATTCGGTTCTGGCTCGCGTCATCAATCCGGTGACCAATTGGTTCCTCAGCAGCATGACTGTGACTAACGGCACCAACATCCTGACATTGGGCCTGAACGGCATCACAAATGTCTACAGCACTTCGGGATATACAGTCAGCGGCACAAACTATAATCAAATCGAGGTCAGGGCCGTGACCCAACCGGACTTCCTCTACGAAGCGGGAGATTTGGGATTTTTCAGCTCGGATGTGACGGGCATACGCGTCCCCGTTCTCTTCAGGCGCGAGAATACCGCCAACTGGATCAATAATGATACCATCAACGGCACCTCGCAACTGGCCGGCCCCGGTGTGATCACCGGTCCGATCACCATCAGCTACAACAATGTGGGTCCCGCGGTTTCGCACCAGACGCCACGGACACTGGGCCAGACCAGCCCCATCCTGATTCACTTCACATGGGGTACCTATGACGGGTCAGGTGCCGAACCGGTTGTCTACCCAATCGGAACCGGCATTGATACATTGGAAAGCCAAATCTTGAACGGACCGTGATGAATTCGATACCGGAAAAAACTCATCTGAGTCGTATGAAACAGTTTTACCTTACTGTATTGTTGATGCTGGGGGTGGCGGCACCGCTCAAGGCGCAGCAATCCTATTATCTGATCTCCGGCACCGTGTCCAATCCGCCGCCCATCAATGCGACGACGGTTGAGAACATGGGGAACATCACAGCGGTCAACAGCAACTACTTTTATGGTGCTGTTTTCGATTTCCTCAATCTGGAGAACTTCATCAACCGGGGAAACATTTACGCCAGCCCCGGCATTGATTTCAGCAAGATCACCCTCTCTCCGGACGCCCGGGCGGCGAGCACGAGTTTCATCAACGAGCAGAATGTCTATGCAGACTTCCGCCTGCTGATCAATGCGAACACTGTGGAAAACCGCAACGGAGCACTCCTGGCCACTCCGCGCATCGGTTTGCTGGATATCAACGCGCAGTCGGTGGACCTGTTCGGCGGTCGAATTACGGCGGGTGATGGTACGACCTTCGGGAATGTGACAGAAGGCAGCATCTCGATCCGCCGCAATAATAATTTCTTTTACCTGAATCCTGCCAATATCCGCGACGAATATTGGGGCTCGACCAATGGCGGCAACATCAGCCTTCCATTCATGAGCTTCGGCGGTGTCACACCATCGCACCGGACGTTTTTCCGGGGCACACCGCAAGGAAACACTTTCTTCCAATCGCTAGACGTTAATCCGTTCTTTAGCGGCGGTTCTTTCTTCCTGACCAACACGTTTCCCACGAACGGCTACCTCTTCTACGCCTCGACGAATAATTTCAATTTCATCAATAACACGACCATCCGGAACACCATTCAGCTGGTCTTCATACGCACGAATGAATTCAGTCCGGACATCCAGGTCGCGTTCCCCTTCAGCACCAACAGTGCCGGGTTCGATGTCAACGACATCGTGGTCCAGTTCGGAACCTCGGACGTAGATCCTGTCACCGGCCAGACCTTTCAGCGTTATCTGACGCTGCTTGATGAAAGCATGTTCCGGGCGCGCATGGGAACAGGTGGGGCCACAGACACACTCAATCTGCAGGCGAATGATGATCGCCCTGGCTACTTCCGCCCCTTGGCATATACTCTGGTGAGGAGTGATTTTGCCAGCGTTATACCTGCCCCGGTGGGTTTCCCTGTCTTTCCGGGCAGTTCCTTCGCAGTGCCTCCCATTCCCTATGTGGATGTGCTTTTCCCTGGATCCGGTAATTTCGACGACCGCTTTATCACCAATCAGGTCTCCCATGAATATTCTGCTTGGGGATTCGTTGTCAGTCCGCGTGATTTCGGAGGGGACTTGGGCATCGACCCGACCCTGTCTGATGCCACCAATTCACCCGGACGCATCAACATCAGCGGATCATCCTCAGACCTTTCCTACTCGACTCTTGTGGCTGACAACATGATCTCCCTCAGCCTGACGAATGGTGTGGACCTGACAGGGGCAACGCTCTCAGCACCCAACATCAGAATCAAAGTGGCGGGCAACTCCAACACGATCATTTCGAACAACTTCCCGGATAACGTCACCCGCCTGAATGGTCAGGTGGCGGTATGGACTGGTGTATGGCAGATCGACCAACGGGTTACGAACACCTATATCGGCGGCTTTACCGGCTTGGTGGAGCATGCTTATCAGGTGATGATTTTGGACAATACGCTCAGCACCAATGCACCAGTCGTGCTGCGGGATTTCAATGTCCAGTCAACAGAGGTGACATTGGATGATACTCTGACTTTCGGAGGTAACCTGTTGATAGGCGGCAACTGCCTGCACATCCCGGCGACCGGATCGTTCAACTTGAATTCCGAGAACACGGATTTCAACTCGACTGACGCTCCCAATCTCCGCTGCCTCATCAACGAGGGGACTTTCAATGTGCCGCTGTTGATCAACTTGGGGGTGGACCGCAGTCTGCCCTATTCAAACATCGTGAACCGGGGTTCGATGCTTTCTGGCTCTATCCTGATCCGCAGCGAGACCATCACCAACTCCGGCACTCTCTTTGCCGTTGCCGGTTCCTTGGGAATCACTGCCGGATCGAATTACCTGGAAGGCGGTATTTTGGGTGCATTCGGGGGTAACATCAATCTGGCTGGGGACCATCTTTCCATGAGCAACGCCGTTATTTCGGCACCGCAGCAGTTGACAATGCGGTTTACGAACTTCTTCGGTGACAATGGGATCACCAATAACATTTTTGTCGGCAGCGGGTTCAGCCTGTTGACGCATCCAAACAAGGGTGACTTGATGGCAACGCGTCTGGAGACCACCGCCTCCACGACAGTTCCCCGTTTCCATGTCTGGAGGGGCGAAAACCGGGGGGCAACTCCCAGCGGCTATGCGAACAATACGGCCATCCAGCATTTGGTTTTGAATGGTGTGACGAATTGCCAGTTCCACTTCCAAGGCGCGGTTGCCAATTCGGCCCTGTATGTGAACTACTTGGAATTCCAAGGAGGCACGACGAATACCAACGGTCTGCACATCGCCAGCACCTTGGTGGTCAACCCGAACCTGACGATTTACTTCGCCGATTCAAATGTTCCGGAAGATAAACTGACCAATGCCTTCCCCGGTCGTCTTGTCTGGGTAGATCCGGCGATCACAGCCGGACCAATGGTGGCTGTGCCACTCGTGGGCGGACAGTATATGCAACTCACCACGCGTGAATTCCAGACGATGCTCGCCCCAGGTGGCGACTATGATGGCGATGGTGTGGCCAATGATCGTGACGATTCTCCGATGAGCGGCTTCACAGTGTCCAATGTCACATTGGTGAACGTCCCGCAGTTGACGGCTTTCATCAAATGGCAGGCGGTGAAGGGGGTCACTTACACAATCGAGTACAGGGATGGCTTGGGCCAAGGGAATTGGCAGAGCCTCTATTCAATCACAGCGGTTGAAAACAGAGAGATCACAGCCGTGGACCTGCCGCCAGCGGGCGGTCAAAGGTTCTATCGGGTAAGGTTTACGGCTCAATGATTGAAACTGCTGACCGGAAGAAAAATTGCAATCGCCCAGAGGCCGCCAAAGGCGGCAGGCAAAACAAACATGTTGTTTAAAAAGTTTATGTCACCACGTAGTTGTCAGTCCCAACCTTTGGCGGCTGGATGGCAGGGATGGATGCTGTTCCTCTGCTTTCTGACAGCGGTGTTGCCGGTTTCCACGGCCCGCGCCCAGACGAGTGTTAACAATAACATTTCTGGAGCCATCGAACTCGAAGGTAATTTTGGAACAACCACAGGGTCTATCCAGACAGGCGACAATAGGGAAGGTGGCCCGATGCCTCCAGTCGAACCGAACCATGCAGGTGTCGGCGGCAATAAATCGGTATGGTATTACTGGCGTGCGCCTTTCACCGGCAGTGTTACATTCACCACGCACAGCTCAGGAACCACTTTCAATTCGGTTCTGGCTGTTTATGTTTCCAGCGCCGTTCCGGCATCTGTACCGTATTTTCCACCTAATGGTCCTTTGACGGCCACCGTGGCTTCCAATGATGACGTAGTCGCTACCGGTCCTGCTCCGGGCAGTTATGTTCGTTTCAATGCAACGGTTGGCGTCAACTACTTCATTGCCGTTGATATCAACACTTTGGATGCCAGCTCACCCCGAAATTTTACGCTCTCGTGGGGACCTACTCCATCGAATGATGACTTCGCCACTCCGCAAAATCTGGGGAGCGCAGGCTCCGGATTCGTGCAGGGTACCAATACCCTGTATTCTTTCGAGGCGAACGAACCGTCGAACGGCAACGTGACTACGCCCCGCCATTCGGCTTGGTATCTTTGGACGGCACCCGCCAATGGCCCGGTCACTTTCTCCACGGATGCCGGTTCCGCGCTTACCACCTTCAATACCACGCTCGCTGTGTTCACCGGTGTAGACTTTACTTCGCCTTTGGCGGTGGTGGATCAAGATGATAATACTGGTCTTAACAACAGCAGCGTCGTCAACTTCAATGCGACAGCGGGAACGCAATATCGCATCGTGGTGGATGGTGCCAACAATTCGACCGGATTGTTTGCGATGTATTGGTCGCAAGGAACGGCGGCCACGCCAAACAATGACAATTTTGCGAACGCACAGTTGTTGACCGGGGCAGGTGGCACCCGATTCAGCAACAACTTCAATTCTACTGTGGAAGCTGGGGAACCGGCCCATGCCGGTTTAGCTCCCGCTACCACTGTGTGGTATCGCTGGCTGGCACCAAGTTCCGGCAAAGTGGTATTCTCCACCTTCACCCCCAGTGCGGAAACGACGTTTGATACGGTGCTGGCGGTATATCAAGGGACGACTCTGAGTGGCTTGCGCACAATCGTTTCCAATAACGATTATGCCGCCCAGTTGAGTCCCCAAAGTTTCTTGGAGTTTGAGGCGACCGCCGGACAGCTCTATTATATCGCCGTGGGCGGACGCACCTCCAGTTCCACCGGCTTTTTCCGGCTGAACTACAGCTTGGGTGGTTATGCCGGTACCTTTGGCTTCACGCAAAGTGTCTATGAAGCGAACGAGAACGAAGGAACGGCGGCGGCGAACAGCAACATGCGCCCGCACGATATTCCGGGTGCGCGCATTACGATCACGCGCCGGGATGGCTACAGCGGCAGGATGATTGTCAAATACCGGGTGTTGGACACGGCCACGGCAACGAACGGTCTGCATTATTCCTTCCCGGCAACCGATCCGACCTCGGAGGATACGGCTGGCGGCTTTGCCTTCAGGACCTACACCAATTCCGTGATTTTCGATGACTGGCAGACCAGCGCAAGTTTTCTGGTGGTCCCGGCAAACAATGGAAGCCCGAGCGGCCAAGATTTTAATCAGGGAGTTGACCCTACGGTGGGTTTTGCCATTGTCAGTGTCACCCCTGCACCAGGTGAATCCCCCCTGATCATTCCGCCCTCCGTGGATGTGTTCCGTAATACTTCCCGCCTGGAGATCTACGATGATGATACCTTGGCGAACATTGAAAAAGTTCACCTTCAGGTGAGTGAGTCTCAGACCCAGGCTACGGTGCGCGTGTTCCGCCGGACTAACCCAGCGGGAAATGCTACCCGATATCAGATCAACGGTAATCACCATACCTACCGCAACAGTCCAAACAACGCTGCTGCTCCGGCGAACAACGCCTTTTCTTTGTCTGCCGGTTCTGATTACGCGAAACCCAGCACTCCTAACACCATCCCTGATATCGATTTCACCACGACCGCCGGCGTCATCGACTGGCAAGCTGTAGGCGTTCAAACAGATATCAATATTCCCCTCAATAACGATTTGTTGGTCGAGTTCAACGAGGATTTCCGTTTCGACCTTTGGAATAATACGGCTGGTGGTGAGGCCCGCACATGGGGGCAAACGGATCATTGCTATGTCACCATCGTGACGGATGACAGCATTACGGCTGAACAGGCGGCTGGCGCAGTAGATCCCTCCTACAACCGGGATTACTTCAACCTGACCACGCCTCCTTTCAACCCGACTCCGGGTGCCAATGACATGGTGCATGCCGTGGCTGTTGACAGCAATCAACAGGCGATCGTCGGTGGTGACTTTACCGCTGTCAATTCAGATACCCGGTTCCCTCGCTTGGCGCGCATGACGGCTGCTGGCGTGGTTGATCCGGCTTTTAACGTTGGCACGGGCCCTAATTCATCGGTTTTGGCGATCAAGACGTCTGGAACCTCCGTGTTCATCGCCGGTAAATTCACGTCTTACAATTCCATCCAGCGCAAAGGCGTCGCCAAGATTCTGCCTTCAGGTGCCATTGACGGTTCATTCAATCCTCAAGCTGCGGTAGCCGATCCGTTTGCCACGCCGATCCGGGCTATCGATGCCTATCCGGCCGGCACCAATACGGACAGCGGCAAGCTGATCGTGGCCGGTGATTTCACTGAATTCAACGGCGAACAATTGAACCGGATCGCCCGCTTGAATGCCAACGGCACGCTGGATACCGCCTCGTTTAATCCGAATGGCGGCGCCAACGGCCCTATTTATGCGGTGAAAATCATCACCGGAATCAATCCTGCCTTGGAAGGGAAGATACTCGTAGGCGGTGACTTCACCACTTTCGGTGGATTGCCCCGCCGTGGTATTGTCCGTTTGAATTCCAATGGTTCAGTGGACGTGAACTTCAATCCTGGCAACGGTGCCGATGGTATCGTTTACGCGGTCGATTATACTGCGGATGGTGGCGTGATCATCGGCGGTGCCTTCGGCACGGTTGATCTCCGGAGCCGTTCGCGCGTGGCTCGTTTCACCTCCACTGGTGCCTTGGATCAGAACTTTGACATCGGCAGTGGTGCGGATGACACTGTTTACAGCGTGGTGGTGGAACCAGTATCCGATCGCATCCTTTTGGGCGGTCTATTCCGTTCGTTCAACCAAGTGCGTCGTGCGGGCATGGCACGCTTGCTGCCAAATGGCTATCTGGACACCGAATTCATGGAGATCGCTTACAACCACTATGCTGGTTTGCACATGCGCTTTAGTCCCTATGCGGAGGCTAAACCATTCGTCCGTAGCATGGCGTTGCAAGCGGATGGGAATATCATGATCGGTGGTTCCTTCCAGCGGGTGGGTGGCGGTAATCGCAATACGGTGGCAGAGACGCAAAGCCCCACACCTTCGTTGCTTTCTCCTTGGCGCGCGATCCGGGCTGGTGTGGAAGTGCCCATCGTCACGCCCACATGGATTCACCGCGATGACGTCCGTAATCGTTACAACTTTGCACGAGTCATGGGTGGAAACACTCCTGGACCGGGTAACATCGGCTTTACCCAGACGAACTACGCTGCAGATGAAAAGGGTGGCCAATTTTTCATCACCCTCTCCCGTGAAAACACGGCTCCTAATGCACTGAGCGAAGGTTTCGTGTCCTTCAGCACGTTTGATCTGGCACCTGGGCCGGGAGTTGCTGTGGGCGGTTCAGACTACGGAACGACCAACAGCCTGCCACGCTGGCAGAATACTTGGCCGGGAAGTGCGATTGTACGCATGGTGTCTGAATCCCAAACCGGGCCGAATAATAACGTTTTGCAAGCCACCCGTGTTTACGTGGGTATAGTAGATGATGCGGCCATCGAAGGTGATGAGTCATTCCAGGTTCAACTGACCAACCCCAAACCTGATCTGTTGCTGGGCGGCACGATTGGTGGCCGGTCACCTTTCTATTGGTCTTCTTCCGGCATCCTTGAAGGTGAAAACATACCTATCGGTGTAGCATTGGGCCGGACCACGGCCTTGGTGGATGTGATTGATGATGATTTTGAACCGAGCTTCATCGCATTCAAACAGACCAAATACAGCGTCACGGAAAATGGTACGCAAGCAGTCATTGAAGTAGTGCGTTCGGGTAGCACTGCCCGTTCGATCTCGGTGGACTATCTGGCAACCGAGCATCTGGGTGCTGCTTCTCCCGCTCCCTATTTTGAGTATGAGCAAGCTGCCTCCGCCGGTCTGGACTTTACGGGTGTCTCTGGTCGTCTGACCTTCGGGCCAGGCCAGACTTCGGCGACCTTTACGGTCCCGATTTTCAACGATGTCACGGCGGAAGGTGATGAAAGCATCAACCTTTACCTCTTGAACATCAGCCAAGGAAGCAGTTTTGCCACCAGCGCACAGACATTGGATAATACTGTCGATACGGGTACAGAGACCCTGACGGCGATCGCTCACGGATTATACAATGATTCCTTGGTGCGTTTCAGCACTTCAGGCGGTGCTTTGCCGGGAGGTTTGTCTCCCAATATCGATTACTACGTCATCGTGAAGACCCGTGACACGTTCCAAGTCTCCACTTCTCCTGGTGGCACGCCCGTCAATTTGACCTCCAACGGCAACAATGCCCAAGTAAATACCATCCTCAGTTTGGCGCGTTTGGACATTTACGACAATGACTTCTCTGCTGGCGCTTTTCGTTTCAGCACCACTACCCGGTATACGACCTCCGAGAATGGCGGCTCTGTGGTGGTCACGGTGGAACGAACCGGTGGTAACGTCGGTCAGGTGGCGGTTGATTTCCGCACTTTGAACAACACTGCCATCGCCGGGATGGATTATGTGACGAACTTCACCACCCTCACATGGAACAGTCTGGATTCCACCCCCAAGACGATAACCTTGACCATTCTGGACGACTCTGCTGCGGATGGGGTAGACAAGTCGTTCTTGTTGCAGTTGTCCAATGCCCGTCGTCTTTCTGGCTCTGGTGTGGCCCCGCAACTCGCGGGTGTGAATCCGGTTCCAGTGCTGATCCAGGAGAATGACCGGTTTGGCGTCATCGGTTTTGCGCTTAACCAGTTCAATGTGAGCGAAGGTGGTGGCAAGGCATTGATCACGGTGACTCGAAGCAATGGTGTAGCGGGGCAGCAAGCCGTGACGTACACAACTGTGCCTTCTGGTACGGCTCGTCCGGTTTACCGGATGGATGCCTCACTCGCCACGTCAGTGAATGCAGCGGGCAACCGATTGCTCATCACCCGTCATGGGTTGGCCAATGGAACTTTGGTGCGGTTCACTTCCGGCACGCCTCCAGATGGTACGCTTGTGAATGAAGATTATCTCGTGGCCAATGCCACGACGGATGACTTCCAACTGTTGGATGCGGATACAGGTGTCATACTCGACATCGGACTGGCGGCGACCAGTGATACAGCGCAACTGAATGCCTATTACGCGTTTGATGCCAAGAATGCCGCGGTCGTTGTGGATGCTGCAGATGAAATCGTCTATCCGGGACATCCGTTCCAAAATGGTGACCAGATTGAATTCAGCACCGTGATCGTCAATGGTCTCCCGGTGGGCGTGAATTCTGGACAGACATATTATGTTGTCGGCCGTGACAATAACAGTTTTCAGGTGAGCTTCATACCGAATGGAAGCCCGGTTTCCATTGCGCCGTCCACCGCTGTAACGGTATCCGGCACGGCTTACACCGTCATACATGTAAACGATCACTACTATGTCCATACGACTGGGACACTGCTCTTGGATCCGTTGGTGACCAGCACGAACTTCACCGTTGATCTGGTGGACAATCTGGTCCAAAACCCGAACATCAACAGCACATTCAACCGCACGGTCGTGCTACAATTGACGGATTCGGGAGATGCGGGCGGCATCGATGCATCTATTTTGCGCATAGTCGATGACGAGAACATCAATGAACCTGCCGGCGCAGTGGATACCACTTACAATTCGGATGCTGGTCCTGATGGTTTTGTGTATGCCATGGCCCTGTTGAGTGATGAGCGCCTGATCATTGGCGGTGATTTCACCTCTGTGAATGGGTTGGCAAGCGGCCGTCTGGCCCGCCTTAAGACGGATGGCAATCTGGACTCGGGCTTCAATGTAGGCACCGGTGCCAATGATTCGATCCGGTCCATCATCATTCAAGATGACAGCCGGATGCTCATCAGCGGTCTTTTCACCGATTATAACGGTTTGAGCCGGGCGCATGTGGCCCGTGTGAACATTGACGGCACCTTGGATACTTCATTTGATCCGGGTTCAGGGGCCAACAATCCGATTTATGCGTTGGGTCTGGTTCGTTCCGGAAGTCTCAAGGGCAAGGTGATAGTTGGCGGCAGCTTCTCTACGATGGGCGGATTTGCCCGTCCGTATGTGGCCCGTCTGGACACTAACGGTGTGGTGGATCAGACATTCAACACTGGCAGCGGCCCGAATGGGACGGTTTTTGCCACGCTCGTGCAGGATGACGGCAAGGTGATCATCGGCGGCGATTTCACCACGGTTAATCTGAAGCCGGCTCCTTATTTGGCCCGCTTGAACACGGATGGTTCGCTGGATACGAACTTTACGGCGAATATCAATTTCAATGCATCGGTCCGCTCTCTGGCACTGCAGAGCGACGGCAAGATGGTGGTGGGCGGTTACTTCACCGTGACCAACCTGCTCGGTGAAACGAACAGATACATCACCCGTATCAACACAGATGGCAGCAATGACTTCAGCTTTAATCCCGAAGGCGGCGGTGATGCTCCGGTCTTGGCGCTGGCGTTGCAATTGGACGGTAAGATATTGGTGGGTGGCGATTTTCAGAAGTTTTCCAATGTTACACGTCGTCGTCTCACCCGTCTTAACCCGGATGGCACCAAGGACGTGAATATCAATTTCGGCACCGGTGCGAACAATTTCGTTTCCGCACTGCAAGTGCAGCCTTCGGACGGTCGCCTCATCGTGGGCGGCGGTTTCACCCGGTTCAATGATGAGGACAAGAACTATCTTGCCCGCATTTATGGTGGCGTTTTGGGCGGCCGTGGGGCGCTTGAATTCGCTGTGGCGGCCATGACAATCTCCGAGAGTCAGACAAATACTTTGGTGACTGTTCGCCGCACAGGCGGCACGGAAGGAACTGTTCGGGCCAATTATTACAGCCGGACCGGCACCGCCACTGAGGATATAGATTACCTGGCCTTGTCGGTGACGAATGTGGTTGAGTTCGCACCAGGTGAGACAGAGAAGCAAATCTCAGTGGTATTGCTGCCAGACAGTTTGCCTGAGGGCTTGGAAACCCTTGATCTGGTGTTGTCGGCCTTGGATCCGATGGATCCCTTCTATGCTCCTTTGGGCAATCAGCCTGAAACGACTTTGAGCATCGCTGATAATGATAGCGAGATCGCGTTCGGACAGTTGCAGATGAGCGTGTCTGAGAGCGATGCGACGGGCCAGTTGCTTGTGCCTATCATCCGTTCATTTGCGCTTGATGGCACGGTCACCATCCGTTTGGTTTCCAGCAATTTCACGGCCACGGCGGGGACAGACTTTGTGGGGATTAACCAACTGGTCACGTTCCAACCCGGTGAAACCATCAAGAATGTGGCTGTAAATATCCTGCCGGACATCATTGAGGAGGGTAATGAAATCTTCTATCTGCGGCTGGAGAAGAACCCGCTGGATCCCGATGGCCGCATCTCCACGACTGCATTTGAAACGGAGATCACCATCATAGATGATGATTTCTTCCCCGGAACTATCCAGTTCTCGAGCGCCTTGTTCAATGTGGATGAAAACGCCGGTTTCGCATTCCTTACCGTCGTCCGCACTAACGGCAGTTCCGGTCTGGTCACGGTGAACTATACCACCGGTGATGTGAATGACGCCGTGGGCGGTTCGAGTACCAACCCGCCGAACGATTTCCTGCATACCAATGGCTCGATAGCGTTTGCTGATGGCGAAATCATCAAGACGATCCGGGTGCCGATTCTGCCGGACAGCAATACCCAGGAGACCAATGAAATCTTCCAGGTGACTTTGTCCGGCGCCACCGGCGGAGCCTCATTGGGATTCCCCAATCCGACCACGGTTTCCATCGCCAACAACAACTCTGCCGTGTTCGGCACCTTCGTCTTGCAGATCAACCCGACCATCAATGAAGGCGATCCGGCATTGTTGGTTTCCGTGCTGCTGAACAACCGCATTACGAATGCGACCGTGATGGTGGACTATGATACCTTGCCTGGAACGGCGGGAACCAATGATTTCACACCGACGACTGGCCAACTGACCTTCGTGGACGGTGTAAGCAGCAATGGGTTCTTGGTGCCGATCCTGAATGACGGACTGGTGGAATCCAACGAAGTGTTCCAAATCGTGTTACGGAATGCGCAACCTTCAGGGGGACCTTCCATCGGAACACTTTCCAGCAACGTGACCATCGTCAGCACCAACATGCTGGCTGGCACAGTGGTATTTACCCAAGCCCAATATACGGCTGATGAAGGTGCGGGTGTGCTGCAAGTAGTTCTCGCGCGCACAAACGGCTACACTGGCTTGATTGCTGTGGATATCACTTTGAGCGATCTGCAGGCCAAGGGGTACATCAGTGGCTCGCCGGTTGGTTTTGACTACACCAATACCACCACAGTTACACCTATCATCGTGACTTGGAATGACGGGGACATTGACGACAAGACGGTCAACATCCCGTTGATCAATGACAGTGTGGTGGAGGCCGATGAGGGCTTCCGCATCGTATTGAGCAATCCTATCAATGCGATTCTCTCGGATGTTACCAATGCCTTGGGATTCATCTTGGATGATGAGCTGAAATCAGGCGCCGTGGATCCCGTATTCACTGCATCGGCCAATGGTCCGGTTCTCAGCTTGAGCATCCGTCCAGGTGCCAGTCTGGGAGATATCACCCTTGGCGGTGATTTCACCAGACTTGATGCCTTGGCCCGCACGAATGTGGCCCAAGTATCGATTGATGGCACCGCTTACACCGGATTTGATGCCGGCAGTATCACCTTGGGAGGAACTGGTGCGGTGGTGCGTGCCGTATCGGTTTACACCAACGGTAATGATGTGGGGAAAGTTTTGATCGTTGGCCGTTTTGATTCCATTAATGGTGTGCCGCGTAACAACATCGCGCGTTTGAACAATGACGGATCCTTGGACACCACCTTTGACCCGGGCTTGGGTGCCAATGCTCCCATCAACGCCTTGGTGGTCCAAGCGGATGGCCGAATCCTCATCGCCGGTGACTTCAACCGTTATGATACATCCGACCGTAACTTTGTGGCCCGTATCCTGAGCACGGGTGCCATTGATCCGGCATTTGATCCTGTGGCCGGAGCCAATGGGCCGGTCAACGCGCTGGCATTGCAGAGTGATGGGCGGATTGTAGTGGGTGGCGACTTCTCGAAGTTCAATGGCTCGGACAGTCCCCGACTGGCGCGCCTCCTGACATCGGGAGCGATGGACACGGCATTCTCAACGGCATTGGGTAGCGGTTTTGATGGGGCGGTATTCGCGCTGGCCATGCAATCGGATGAGCGCATCTTGGTGGGTGGTGCTTTCACCGTGTTCAATGGTGGCAGTGCACCACGCTTGGCCCGCTTGAACAGCAATGGCACGGCGGATACGGTTGGCTTTACCGGCATCGGAACCGGCTTCAATGATTCTGTGTTTGCCATCACCCTGCAGAATGACCGCAAGATATTGGTGGGTGGCAATTTCACCAGCTTCCAGGGTGTTCCGCAGAACCGTATCATCCGCTTAACGGCAACGGGTGCTCGGGATACGACCATGAACTTCGGCAGCGGGGCCGACAGCTTTGTAAGCAGCATGGTCATCCAGCCCGATGGCAAAGTTGTTATCGGCGGCGGATTCCAGACGTTTGATGGCCAGGTCAGGCCTTACATAGCCCGGGTAAACAACGGCACCAATACGGGGGCGGGCGTGTTGCAGTTCTCGGCGACGGACTTCCCGGTCTACGAGAACGGAGGTTCCGTCACGCTTACAGTGAAGCGCATCCTTGGCTTGGAGAATTCCCTTTCAGTCGAGGTGGCGTTCATTGATGGCACCGCTTATCAAGGCACCAACTACCTGCTGCCTTCCATCCGCACGCTGGACTTCGCGGAAGGTGAAGCGGTGAAGACACTGGTGGTGAACATCCCTGATGACCCGGAGGGTGCCGTGGTCAACCCGGTGCGCCAGTTCACGGTCCGGTTGATTAATGCGACCAACCATGTGACGCATGCCACGGCTGATATCGTCTCCAGTCGTGACTCGGCCACGGTCAGCATCATCGACAACGAAACGGTGATCGGTTTCCAGACCAGCAGTTTTGTGGTGGCTGAGAACGGTTTGAATGCAGTGATCAATTTAGTCCGCACTGGTGGCAGCAATGATCCTGTCACTTTGACGTTCGAGACAGCCTTGGGAACGGCCACAGAGGTTTTGGATTACCTCGCCGTTACCAACACGGTGGTCTGGCTGGCGAACGACATGACGCCTAAGACAATCCTCATACCAGTGGTCGAAGATGCCTTGGTGGAAGGGATAGAAACAGTAAATCTTCAGATATCAGGGTATGGCGGACCGGTGTTGGCGGGCCTCACTAACGCGGTCCTGAGCATTCTGGATAATGATTTCAGTTCCGGTATCATCGCCTTTGAGTCTGCGGCTTACCGCACAATCGAAGGCCAGACTGCTCAGATATCGGTTGTCCGCACAAACGGCAGTTCTGGAATCGTTTCCGCCATGTTGACTGTCAGTAATGCAACGGCACTGGCCGGGTCAGATTATCTCACAACCAATATCCTCGTCACCTTCGCCAATGGTGAAAGCCGCAAGGTGGTGGAAATCAATACGAAGGATGATGCTTTGCAGGATGACGGTGAACACTTCCTCATCCACTTGGGCAATGCCAGCGGCGGAGCTGTCTTGGGACTTTCTGATGCTACGGTCTTCATTGATGACAATGACGTGACCATCGGGTTCACCCAAGCAGCACTGAATGTCACTGAAAGTGATACGACACTGTCCCTCACGGTCACCCGTTCGGGGCTGGACGCGCGGACCTTCATCGTGGATTACACCACGGCGAACATATCGGCCCAAGCTGGTCTGGACTATGTGCAGACTAATGGTGTGGTTGTTTTCGGCCCGAATGAATACAGCAAGGTTCTGGAAGTGCAGGTGAAGGATGACTATATCATCGAAGGACCGGAAAGTTTCCGTGTGCTGTTGAGCGGAACGAACCTGAGCCTGCTGGGCTTCACCCAAACCACGATCAATATCGATGACAATGATCTGGCGACGGATTTGGAGGTGCTGGTCAAGGTCAACAACCCGGTGAAGACCAATACCACCGTGCGTTATTCGTTGCTTGTCACCAACTATGGTCCGAGTGACATCAGCGGTGTGACGCTGACCAATATCCTGCCTGCCTCATTGCAACTCAGCTCGATCAGTGTGACCAATGTGACAACGAACGGCAATGCCTTGATCTTTGACCTGCCCGTGTTGCCCAAGGCATCCGGATATCTGGTTGAAATCGAGGCATTGGACACAAACGGTATCATCCGTTCTGTGACGAACATCGCGGCCATTGGCCTGCCTGCCCTAACCAACGATCTCGATCTGGCAAACAATACTGTGACCAACGTCACGGGATTGCGCGGCCCTGGGCCTTATCTGGCGATTGAATCCCTGAGCATCACCTCGGAGACGCCAGGACCGGCCAACGGTGCGTTTGATCTCAACGAACAGGTGAGCGTGAACGTGACGTTCCGCAACTTGGGCGATGTCGCAAGCACCGCTGCCGCAGTATCTCTCGCGGGCACTGGTGGTGTGGTGACCAATGTGGGACCGCAAAATGCCACCTTGGGCAGTCTGGCTCCGAATGCCTCGGCGGTTCGCAGCTTTACCTTCAACTCCACAGGAACCAATGGCGGTCTGCTCACGCTGACCTTCAACCTGACTGATACGGGTGGCATCAACTACGATCCGGGCATCCTGCGCTACCGCTTGGGCAGCTCGGTTCTGACCGGCTCCACCAACCAGATCGTCATCAATGCGATGGGACCCGCCACACCATATCCTGACCAGGTTGTGGTGTCCGGCATGGTCGGAATTCTCGACAAAATCTCGCTGACTCTCAGCAATCTGTCGCATGACTTCCCGGCGGATATAGACATGTTGCTGGTGAGTCCGATGGGGCAAGGTGTCATCGTGATGTCAGATGCGGGC
The DNA here is from genome assembly GCA_036405135.1 of Verrucomicrobiia bacterium. Classification (NCBI taxonomy): domain Bacteria; kingdom Pseudomonadati; phylum Verrucomicrobiota; class Verrucomicrobiia; species Verrucomicrobiia bacterium. The sequence continues at coordinate 40,300 of DASWYF010000038.1, forward strand.
CAAGGTTTCCGTCTGACGAACGTGACCTTCTCCATCAGTGATCAAGCCACCTTGGTCTTGCCGCAAAGTGCCCGTATCACGAACGGGTTCTCCTATCGTCCGGCTGATTATGATGTTTCGGGTGATTTGGATGACTTCGGTCCTCTCGCACCAGCAGGTCCGCACTTCTCGACGTTGTCCGCCTTCCGTGGCATCGACCCAAATGGTGTATGGCGCCTCTACGTGTATGATGATACGACGGGTGATGCCGGTGTCATATCCAACGGATGGTCCTTGAACATCACCACCGTGTTCCCGGCGAACCCGAGCGCGAATTTGATTGTTACGGGTACGCAGACAGCGGGACCATTGCTGGTGGGGGCTGATCAAACCTACACCTTGTTGGTGACCAACCGCGGTCCGGCCACGGTGAACAGTGTGATGCTCACGAATACCTTCAGCAGCGGCTTCACATTTATCACGGCCAGCAACACAGTTAACGGCACGGTCACGCTGCCGAGCAGCCGCGTGGTCCTCAACCTTGGCACCATGACCAACGGCCAGGTGATCACGAATTATGTGACGGTGCGCCCGACGGCCTCTGGTTCGTTCACGAACATCGCTGTGGTGGGTATCGCCAGCACAGAAACGGATCCGTTCTTGGGCGACAATGCCTTGGTGTTCGCCCAAACGGTGGGTGCCAACGCGGACTTGGCGGTTGGTGTCACTACTACGCCGGTCGGCACTGTGGCTTTGGGTAACAATCTTACCTACAGCGTCACATTGACGAACCTTGGACCTTCTACGGCGACGGGGGTGACACTGACCAATGTGTTGCCTGCTGGTGTCAACTATGTGTCTGGCTCCGCCTCTCAAGGTGTTGTCACCCGTTCCGGCAGTTTGGTCACGGCAACGCTCGGAAATGTCGCCGTGAATGCTACTGTCCAGCTGACCATCGTTGTGACGCCTACGGCAGCAGGCAGCCTGACCAATACGGTCACTGCCGCTTCTACGGTGTCGGACAGCAATGCCGTCAACAATGTTGCGGTGACAACTACTACGGCTGTAACTGATTCGGCCGATCTGGCCATCTCGCTGATTGGCACCCCAAATCCGGTGACGCAGGGCAACAACATCACTTATACCATTGCGCTGACGAACCGCGGTCCGTCTACCGCGACGGGTGTGGTGATCACGAACCCGGTGCCTGCCTCGGTGACGCTGCAATCCTTCACCACGCCGCAAGGCACGGTGGCGAACGTGGGCGGTGCCGTAGTCTTCACCTTGGGCTCCGTGCCCACGGGAACAAACGTGACGATGCAAGTCATAGTGACGGCAAACACGGCGGGCGCGGTGAATAGCACGGCGTTTGTAACCGCCGGGGGCACATTTGATCCGGTGACGGCGAACAATTCATCCACGATTACTATCGCGGTTCAGAATCCTTCGGCGGACATCGACTTGGGAGCCTCCACCTTGCTGAGCGAAAGCATCACTCCCGTGAACGGTGCCATCGATCCGGGTGAGACGGTGACGGTGAGCTTGGAACTGGTGAACAAGGGTGCTCTGTCTACGGGGAATTTGGTGGCCACTTTGTTGCCAACTGGCGGTGTGGTGACCAACAGTCCTCAAGTGCAGACCTACGGTGCCATCGCCTCGGGTGCTGGTGTCGCCCGCAACTTCACCTTCACCGCCAATGGCAACTTGGGTGATACGCTCAGTGTCACGCTGCAGTTGCAAGATGGCGCATCGAATCTGGGAACAGTGACTTTCACCTTCCAATTGGGTGAGACGGAGCGTGTTGGCTCTGCCACGCTTATCGCTGGCGTGGACGTCGGCCCGGCTGTCACCTATCCGTCCGTTATCACTGTGAGCGGTGTTTCAGGGACTATCCTGAAGGCGACGATTACATTGAGCAATGTGTCGCATACCTTCCCGGATGACTTCGACTTGTTGCTGGTCAGCCCGACTGGCCGCAAGGTCTTGCTGATGTCCGATGCGGGCGGTGGCTTCGCGATCAACGGGGTGAATATCACGCTGGATGACAGTGCCGCCGCATCACTGCCAGATTCTGGTACGATCACGGATGGCGTTTACAAGCCGTCCAACTACCTGAACTCGCCAGTGGATCAGGCATCAACCAATGATGTATTTGCCGCTCCGGCACCGGCTGGTCCGTATGCGGCGAGCTTGGCCGACTTGGTTGGCAGCAACCCGAACGGCCAGTGGAGCCTGTATGTGGTCGATGACCAAACCGGCAATATCGGCAGCATCGGTGGCTGGAGCCTGAGCATTGTCACGGTGTCGACGCTGACACCTTCAGCGGATGTTGCTTTGACGGTGATTCGCTCCCCGGAACCGGTCACAGCCCGCTCGAACCTGACCTATACGGTCACTGTGACCAACAGCGGCCCGAACGGAGTTTCCGGTGTGTTGGTCAGCAATTCGCTGCCAGCGGGAGCGCAAGTCGTTTCTTTGGCTACGACCCAAGGCACCATCATCACGAATGGTGCGGGTGCAGTTCTCTGGACGATTGGTTCAATGCCGGCCAATGCCCAGTATCAGGCGGCCATTGTGATCACTCCGGATCTGCCGGGCAGTATCACGAATGTTACCACGGTGACGCATGCCGATCTCGAACTCAATAACGCGAACAATACGGTCACAACGATCTCCACAGTGCAGGGCGTGGCCCTTTCTGGTGGTTCGATCAGCGTGACTCCTGGAAATGTGTCCCTGATGCTGGTCGGCCAGCCGAATGTCACTTACATCGTCGAGGCAACGAGCGACTTTGTGACGTGGGTGGAAGTCAGCCGTCAATCAAGTCCGGATGGCATCATTGTGATCAATGATCCGGCGGGCAGCAGTGGCGGGCTGCGGTTCTACCGCGCGCGCCAGCAGTAAGGCCGATTCTCAACGCCGCCGTGGATACCACGGCGGCGTTTTTGTTTAATGGCATCAGTTTATGCTTGGAGTTCCTTTGGCAATCATTACTTTTGCCGCTGTTCCACATCGAAATTTTTTAAGCGATGCGCTGTCTTTCCATGAAAACATTGCGTAACCGTGCGACCGGATTTTCCCTGGGTTCCTGCCTTGCTTGTTTGCTTGTGCTTGGCCTCGGACTCCATGTTAACGCTCAAGCGGAGGGTGTTCCAAGTGCGGGCTATGCCAGCAAGTGGCAGGACCACAGCTCTCCGGCGCCGATGACTTCATTCAAAAATTGGGCAGAACAATATTCAACGGCCGCTCCGGCAGTGCAGGGGGGGATGGAGAATCAAGGTGTGAATCTGGCCCGCCAGCGCCGTGCATTGTTGGAGTCAATGATCAAAACAAATCCGGCATTGGCGATCTCATTGAGTGTTCCTGTGAGCGTGCGAGACCGTCTTCCGGCCAACGTGCAGGCAGAGCTGGAAACGAAGGTATCCGGGCAGGGCGATCTCCAAGTGCTTTGCGCGCTTCCTTCCCGGTTGACCCGAATCCCTCAGCAGGGCGTTTTTACCACGGTGACGTTGAACGGCACCGTTTACAACGCGTATACCTATGGACGGCGTTCCGGCCAGACTACCAAGATCGGCGTGCCGCTTCACGGTATCGCGGTTGGCTCCCTGCTTGCCTTGCATGAAAGCCCTGTTCGTGAATTGGAACCGGGTGAGTTTCAGGTGTTGAATCTGCCAGCGGTCAATCTGGCGGACGGTGCCGCCAGTGGAGTGACGGCGGTGATCGGTGATCAGGTCTATACCTTTGCCAGCAGGGGGCAACTTCAGGAAGCCGCCCGTCAACTGGAAGAGGCTGAAACAGGTTTCAGCCCCGCGCCCAAGCAATCAGCCGCTTCAATTCTTCAGCCTGGCACGACTGCAGCCGCCGTTCCCAATCTGGGCAGTCCATGGACTGAGGGCCTGAAAAACGTTTTGATCATCCGGGTTGATTTTTCTGATGTGCCGGGAGACCCGCGGAGCCGCGGGGCATCGCCGACAATTTACACCGCAGCCTACGTCAAGAATCTGGCGGATACGGAGGTGAATCCATACTACATCACCAGTTCCTACGGAAAGACCAGTCTGACCAACACGGTGACCAGCCAGCTCTATCGCATGCCCAATCCGGCGTCATTTTACGCGACGAATTTCAACGTGGATGCGATGCATCTGCATGCGCGCACTCTGGCTTCGTCCAACTACAATATCGCGAGTTACGACCGTATCGTGGTCTTGTTTTCCCCATTGGAAAATCTAGCCAATTCGACGATCACCTTTGGCGGCCTCGCTCAGCTTGGCGCTACGAATCTGTGGGTCAATGGGGAATGGGATTTCCGCATCTACTCGCATGAGCTGGGGCATACATACGGCTTGATTCACGGTAATCTGTGGCAGGTGACGGGTGCCAACCCGGCCAACTTGGGTGGCACCAGCGTGGAGTACGGTGATGATTTTGAGACCCAAGGTGCGAACTTTGCGGACACGCCGCTGGTGGATTTCAACCCGTGGTTCAAGAACATGCTGGATTGGATTCCGAACACGAACATCATCACGGTGACTTCCAACGGCACCTATCGTGTCAGCCGCTTCGACCATTCGCCGGGCACTGGTATCTTGGCGCTGAGAATCCCGAAGGACGGCACCCGCAATTACTGGGTGGCTTGCAAACGCTCTTTCACGAACAACACCTCGATGAACACAGGCGCGTATATTTTTTGGGGTTACAATGTCAATGCCAACAGTGACCTGCTGGATATGACCACACCCGGAGTGGGAGTGCAGGATGCTGCGTTGGGGCTGTCGCGCTCCTTCGTGGATACTAACGCGAACATCACCATCACGCCGGTGGCCAACGGCATTGTGGGCGGTGTTCAATATCTGGATGTGCAGGTTCTGCTCGGCCCCAATACCAACGTGGTGACCATCGATGCCGACAATCCTCAAGTGGTTGAAAACGACACGGGGACGACCAACATCACCTTCAATATCGGTCTTTCTGGCCCGACCACCTCACCTGTGACTGTCAATTATCTCTTGAGTTCGGTGACTGCGGTGGTGGGAACGGATGTCGTAGCAACGAATGGCACGGTCACCTTCAATGCCGGTCAAACCAATGTTACAGTGACGGCGCAGGTGATCGGTGATTTGGAGGTCGAGGTGAATGAGTATTTCCGCCTGACGCTAACGAATGCTTCCATCAACGCGAGCATCTTCCAGACGGGCGGCATCGGCACAATCATAGACGACGATCTGGAAGGCGTGGTTGACTTGATTGTGAATCCAAATACCAACGCGCTGCAACTGGTCTCCGCGTTGATCAACACGAACAGCGGGCTGATCGTGCGTGGGGTCCAGTTGAAAGCACACGGCACAGGCAGCAGCCTGAGCGCTGGCACTTATCAGCTGGTAGGGCCGACAACGCCACATACATATGGGCTCACACGTCCGGGCATTGTCCTGTCATCCGGTGATGTTGATGACTATGAAACCGGTCCCAATTACATAAACGGTCTTACGACAGCCTTTAATGTTCCTGCGGATTCGGCCCAAGAAACTCTCTTGGACAAAATCACCGGTGGTGGTTGGGATCATTATGATGCCACCCAGCTGGATGTGTATTTCGACGTAGCACCTGGCTCGAACAATGTGACGTTCCAGATCGTCTTCGGTTCAGAGGAGTATCCGGACTTCGTCAACTCCCCGTTTGTGGACGGGTTCGGCATCTTCCTGAACGGGACCAACATCGCCTTTGAGAATCTACGACCAGTGAACATCAATCATCCTTCCTTCACCCCAGTGGCGGGAACCGAGCTTAATGGATTGTTGGCACCCGGTGGACAGGCTGTGCTGACTTTCTCGACCTTGGTTGTGCCCAATTCCGTCAGCAACCGCCTGACATTTATCGTGGCAGATACTACGGACGCGTCTTTGGACACGACGGTCTACATATCATCTCTGGCAGCGGTCGAGCCGCCGCCATTGCCGATCGCAACAGTATTTGATGCTTTGCCGGTGATCGAAGGCAACTCCTTCACCAACATCGCATTTGAAGTGCGGTTGTCGTTAGTGTCCACCCAAAAGGTGACGATGTCTTATTTTGCTGCGAACGGCAGCGCCAAGCGCGGAGAGGATTTCTTGAACACCTCTGGAACGCTCACCTTCCTGCCGGGTGTGACAAATGCCTTCATCAATGTCCCGATCGTGGGCGATCTGTATGATGAACCTGACGAGGGGTTCTCAGTGGTCATTTTCTCGCCAACGAATGCCTACATCGGACGTGCCCAAGCCTTTTCATCCATCTTGGATGATGATTTGCAAGCGGCGAAGATCAGCGTTGCGGATGGCACTATCACAGAAGGCGATTCGGGCACCATTGATTTTTCATTCACCGTGAAGCTGTCTGAGCCAAGCGGGCATGTGGTGAAGGTGAATTATGGAACGGCCCCGGGAACGGCTGCGGTGGGGCTGGATTATATCCCAGTGTCGGGGACGCTGGCTTTTGAGCCGGGACAGACGAATCAGACGATCACTGTCAAGGTGGTCGGGGATACAATCTTTGAAAACAGTGAAACGTTCTTCCTTAACATATCCAGTCCTGTTTTCGCCACGATTGACGACAACCAAGGACAGGCGACTATAACGGACAATGACGTGGCACCGGCGGTCAATGTGGCGGATGCCTCGGTGGCTGAGGGAGATGCCGGCACGGCGAGCCTTACCTTTAATGTGACGCTCTCCAATCCGTCTGCATCGGCGGTGACGGTGAATTATGCGACGGCCAATGGGACTGCTACCACGGCCGATTCAGATTATGCTGCCACTTCAGGTGTGTTGACATTTACGCCGGGCGAAGTGCAGGCGAGCGTGACCGTGCTGGTGAATGGAGATCTGGCGGAAGAAGCGAACGAAACGTTCACGTTGAGTCTGAGCGGTGCAGTAAATGCCACTGCGGGAGATATGTCTGCCACTGGCACGATCCTTAATGATGATGGACCACATCTGTCCATCGCCTCCGTCAGCGTGCGCGAAGGGGCTGCGGCCACGACGACCAACGCGGTCTTCACGGTGACGTTGATCAAGCCGGATGCGGATACAGTATCGGTGGAATATGAGGTCATCGCTGGTACTGCCACTGCGGGAGCGGATTATGTCACCACCAGCGGCAGCCTGTCGTTCCCGAGCGGAATCACCAGTCGCGAGATCACGGTGGTGGTAAACGGGGATGATGGCGGTGAAAACAATGAAACCTTCACGGTCCGGTTGAAGAATGTGGTGAATGGAACAATTGCCAATAGTGATGCGACGGGGACTATCATTGATGACGATACCATTGCAAACCTGACAGCAGGACTGCATCTGCCCTCCACCAATATCTATGTGGCCCATCCTTTCACGGTGACATTGACCGTCACCAATCTAGGGACGTTCGGCGCGACCAATGTCGTGCTCGAGCATCCGTTGCCAGCCGGTTTCCAATTGCTTTCCTCGACCTTTGCTGCCGGGGCCGGCACAGTCAGCCAGACGGGTGGCACAGTTCGCGGTGTGGTGCCATTCTTGTTGGTCGGCCAATCAGCCCAGCTTTCATTACAGGTCGTTGGCAACACGGCTGGCAGCACGGAGTTTGTGGCGAATGTCAGTTCCACGCAATTTGACGAGGATCAGAGTGATAACTCTGTGAGCCTCGATAAGGAATTGCTTGTGCCGACGGTTGCCATCCAGTCCGCCGGGAGCCTGCTGGTCGCTGAAAGTCTGACGCCAGCCAATCGTGGTCTGGATTCCGGTGAGACGGTGACGATGACCTTCTCATTGAGGAACGTGGGTAATATCGGCACCACCAATCTGGTGGCTGTATTGCGAAATGAATCTGGTGTCACCACTGGTGAACCCGCCAAGGTGTATGGCTCTATCTCAGCGGATGGGACGGTTGTAGGAAGGGACTTTGTGTTCTCTGTACAAGGTGCAGGCGGTTCCACTGTTTCTGCGGTGTTGGATATTTATGACCTGACGGGAGGAAATACTAATTCGTTGGGCAGTATCACTTACAATTACCAGCTGGCCGAGAGCGTTACAGCTACCGGTGGTGCGGTGACGATCCCGGCGGTTGGCCAGGCAGAGACCTACCCGACCACGGTGAACATTGCCGGTTTACAGGGGCGTGTTTCGAAGGTGACTGTGCAGCTTGCCGGCATCACACATGGGTTCCCGGATGACTTGGACATTCTGCTGGTGGCACCGAATGGCAAGGGAGTGGTGCTTATGTCGGATGCGGGCGCGGGATTGGATTTGGTGAATGTCAACCTGACCATTACGGACAGCGCGACGGCCAGCCTCCCTGATTCGGCCAAGATCAACAGCGGTGTATACAAACCCACGAACCATGGCGGCAGTGATACTTTCCCTCTGGCACCGAGCGGGCCTTACGGTACGAATCTCGCCTCCTTTACTGGCATTGTGCCGAATGGCGACTGGCAGTTATACATCGTGGACGATGGTGCCGGAGATGGCGGTTCCATCACGGGTTGGAGTTTGATTATTGAGACGACCATACCGGCTGATCCGGTGGCGGAACTGGTGGTCAGCGGCATCGTTTCTCCGAATCCGTCATACGTGGGGCAGAACTTCACCTACACCGTGGCAGTCGCCAACATGGGGCCGGCAGCGGCCACCAATTTGCGTTTGACGAGCATGCTGCCGACGGGTGTCACGTTTGTGAACGGAGTGCCTGCGCCAGCATTGGTTTCGGGTAGCGAGGTGAGGTTTGACTTGGGCGCCCTTGCGGTCGGTAACACAGCGACGGTGACGATTGAAGCGGTCAGCAGCGGAGCTGGCACGCCCACGAATATCGTGAGTGTGGTTGCAAATGAGATCGATCTGCAGCCGGGCAATAACACAGCGGCGATCGGTCTCCGCGTGAACCGGGTGACGACTCTCTCTCCAGATGCCGGTTCAAGTTCTGGTGGCAATTTCACCTTGAATCTGGCCGGCCAGCCTGGCTTGACATATGTAATCGAAGTTTCTACGAACTTGGTGAACTGGACCCCGATCTTCACCAACACTACGTTGAATGGTGCGGTCAGCTTTACCGACACCAACTCGATTGGTAAAGGTCTGCGGTTCTACCGTGCCTTGGAGCAATAGTCTGCAGTTCAGGATAATCTTAAAAAATCAAAAGGCCGCTCCAAGGAGCGGCCTTTTTGCTTTTGAAATGATTCAAACTGACTATTCCACGATCTTCAACTGATAGGGCGGGGATACTTTACTGTCGTTCAGCCGGGTGGGAACGGTTGTGTATTTGAAGTCGAATTTGTAATGGTAATTCAGGAACTTGCCGTCATTCGCGACGGGGACCAAGGCTTCCCATCGGTTGGTGAGGAGCTGGGTTTGCCGCATGGCGTATTCGTTGGTACCTACGATGACCTTTGGGGCGATGGTATCATAGCGTATGCTGCGCTGGTTGCTTCGCCATTCAGCCTCGATGAGGTACAGGCCGGAATTATTGCGCGGTTGCTGTTTCGGCGTGAGGTTGACGATGGAACTGGAGGTGCAACCGGTCAGGCCCAAGGCCAGCAGCCCCAACGTCAATGCTTTGCTAGTGAAACCCATATTTCAGCCAAGCCTGTCATATGGGGCGAAGTATTGTAAAGGTGGATTTGGCCTTAGAGGGTTGGGAATGTTAAAATTACCCAAAAGGGATGGAAAAACCGGTTGACCATGATCGCCGCTGGCCGATACCTTTCCCGCTCAATTTTTGGTCATATATGTTTTCATTTATTAGACGGCATCAGTATCTGGCGATGGTTTTTATCCTGCTGGTCATCGCCAGTTTCGTGATATTCTTCACCGACCGCTCGCACTTGGGTGGTGGAGAAAGCGCTTCGTTTGGATCTATCGACGGTCGCCCGGTCACCCGGTCTGAGTATATGAATGCGCGTAATGAGGCGATGCTGACGCATTTCTTCCGTTTCCGTGACTGGCCGAGGGCAGGTTCCATGGCGGAGCAAATGGGCTGGAAATTGGAGCAGCAAACCATGGAGCGCATCATGCTCGCCCGACGCCTGAAAGAGGGTAATATGATTGTGGGCGAGGAAGCGGTGGCCAAACAGGTGGCGCAGCTTTTTCGCGGAGACGGTCAAACCAGCATCCGGGATGCTTACAACAACTTTATCGAGCAACGCCTCAAGCCGCAGGGATTGACAGATGCGGATTTCCGCCGCTTTTTGCAGCACGAACTGGGCGGAGCGCAATTAGGTGCTTTGCACAGTTCAGGGGGACGCTTGGTGACGCCTGCGATGGCGGAGGCTGCCTATCGTTTTGAAAACCAGCGGGTGGAAACCAAAACTGTATCCTTTCAGGCTACCAATTATGTGGCCAAGGCCAAGGTAGGCATCGACCCGGCAGCGTTGACCCAGTATTACAGCAACCAAGTGGCAAATTACAATTTGCCCACGCGGGTGCAGGTTTCCTATGTGACTTTCGAATCGATAAATTATCTGGCCGAGGCCGCATCACTCATGGTCAAGAACACCAATCTGAACGCGATCGTGGAGCAGATTTACAAGCAGCGCGGCAGTAATTCCTTCACCGATGAGAAGGGCGTGATTTTGTCTGCAGACAAGGCGAAGGAAAAGATCCGCGATGAAGCACGCACAGAGGAGGCATCCCGTATCGCCCAGCAAAAAGCCTATGAATTTGCGGCTGAACTGCAGGAGATGGAGCCATTGTCCGCTGGCAACCTGGCCGGTCTGGCCGGGAGGAAAGGTTTCAAGGTTTTCGAGACGGAACCGTTTTCCGCCTTGGACGGCCCCAAAGGCATCAAGGAGTCTTCGCAGTTTTCCCAGCAGGCGTTTGCGCTGAACAACCAGCAGCCGTTTGCGCCGGAGCCGGTCCGTTCAGGGGATGATTTTTATGTAATCGCCTTCAAGAACCGGTTGCCTTCCATGCCACAGCCGTTTGAAGTGGTGAAGGCAAAGGTGGAGGCGGATTATGTCCAGCATCGCGCGATGCAGCTTGCCCGTGAGGCAGGAATCAATTTTGGCCAGGCGGTGACAAATGGACTGGCTGCCGGGAAAAAATTCACTGATATCGCCAAAGAGCATAAAGCATCGGTTGTGAATGTGGCTCCGTTTGGTCGTCAAAGCGGTGCGGTCCCGGAGCTGGAATCGCTGCGTATTTCGCCGTTCCAGTACCGTTCGTCAGCCTTTGCGCACAAAGCCGGTGAGAGCAGCGGTTTTGTTTCATCCGGAGACGGGGGGTTTGTGTTGTTGGTGGAGAAGTTTCTGCCGGCGGATGAGACCAAGATGAAGTCGGAATTCAAAGAGTATCTTACCACGCTTCGCTCCCGGCAGGCCAGCCTTGTTTACAACGAATGGATGACCGGCCAGTTGCTGAACGCTGGCGTGGGTTCGGAAAAGTAGCCTGAACCAGTGCAAAGTTTATGAGCAATCCGGCGATTCGATTGAGTGCGCCGGAGTTGCGCCTCTCGTGGGAGATCCCAGTTGTTTACGAAGATGAACATCTGCTGGCGGTGGACAAGCCCGCCCAGTTGCTGAGTTCTCCGGACCGCTACGATCCGAATCGCCCCAACTTGATGCGTCTTCTGCATCAGGGGATTGAACGTCAGGCACCTTGGGCCAGGGAACGCGGTCTCACCTACCTGTCTAACGCCCATCGTCTTGATTTTGAGACCAGCGGCGTGATCTTGCTGGCCAAGAACAAGCCGGCGCTGGTCGATCTGGCCAATCAGTTCGGTTCTGAGAAAACCGGCAAAGTCTATGTGGCACTAGTCCATGGCACGCCATATGAGCGCGAGTTTCAGGTGGATCAGAAACTGGCTCCGGATGACCGGCGTCCCGGCTTGATGCGGGTGGCTCCAAGGCAGGGAAAGAAGAGCCTCACTAAGTTCGAGGTCCGGGAATTGTATCGCGGCTACACGCTGATGCGTTGCCTGCCGAAAACGGGGAGAACTCACCAGATCCGCGTGCATCTTTGCTGGGCACGAATGCCTATCGTGGCGGATACAGTGTATAGCGGACAGCCGCTTTATCTCTCGCAGATCAAGCGTGCTTATCGGCCAGGGAAGGGGACTCAGGAGAAGCCTTTGATGGGGCGTGTAGCATTGCACGCCGAGTCTTTGACATTTACCCATCCCGTCACCAAGACGGAGGTGACAGTGGAAGCGGAGTGGCCGAAGGACCTGAAGGTGGCGGTGAAATATCTCCGTCAATTCGTCGGTGGTGCGTCACTGATGGTGCGCCCGCCAGAGAAGAAGAACAAGTTTGTAGGCGATGATGACGGCCATGCCGAGCATGAAGACGCCGGAGACGTGGGAGAGGCGTAGCAGGGTGCGGTCGGAGAATTTGCCGTGTCCCAGCGATACACCGTAGCTAAGGATGGTGAACCAGGAAAGCGCGCCGCACGCCACGCCCAAGACACAGGAAGCCTTGCTGCGCAGAGTCGGAGCCACCAGTTCATGGGAGATGAATGAGGCGGAGATGGTGATCCAGAAGAGGAGGATGGCAGGGTTGGCCAGTACGCGGATAAATCCCGTCAAGAACGCTGTGGGGTGATGGATTTTTCTTTCGATGCGTTCTTCCAGACGTTCCACTGATTCTGGATTTACGCTTAATTTTTTTGCCCTTAAAAACTGGATGCCCAGATAAAGCACCAGGATAAAGCTCACCAGTTCCAAGCAGGAACGGAGGAGTTTGGAGGTGAAGAGTTCTGAAAAGCCAGTGAAGCCCACGAAACTATAGATGCTTTCCATCACCACGGCACCAAGTCCGATGAAAAATGCCCACCGGAAACCGCGCTGAGCACCTTCCTGAACAATGGTGACATTGATCGGGCCCACGGGGATCGAACTGATAAATCCCGTGGCAAATCCTGTGACGAACGCCAGTAACATTGGCGGTATGCGCAACCAGTCCATCATTTGAAATCAAAATCCCGGCCTGTCCTTCAAGCTGATTTCTCAGGGCCGGTATCCTCATCCTCCTCATCTTCAATATCACGGCGCATCTGTTTGGAGATGCGCGGGCGAATGAATCCGTAAAGCAGATACAACACAAAAAACAGCGGTAGCACCACCGGCAAAAGTTTATCCCATAAGAAGACAAAAAATGCGATGATCAAGATGATGGCGACCATTTTGTGGAAGGGCCGTTTGGTGCGCCAGTTGATTTTCTTAAACGAAGGGTAACGGACTTCGCTCACCATCATCAGTGAGAGGAAAACCAGGATGAACGGCATCACATAGCGCCAGTTGCCGCCGATGAAGGCCTTTTCATCGATCCACATGATGAACAGCGTCAAGGAGGCGACCACGCCAGCAGCAGCAGGTATGGGAAAACCGGTGAAATCATCGGAAGCGGGCCGGTTGGGCATTACTGCCAGACAGTTGAAACGGGCCAGCCGCAAAGCACCACATATGAGATACATGGCGGCGATAAACCAGCCGATCTGGGCATTGTTCACAAACACATCGTGCAACACGATGCGATGCACCAGAAAGGCAGGTGCCACGCCGAACGAGACCACATCGGCCAGCGAATCGAACTCGCGTCCAAAAGGACTTTCATGCCCACCCATGCGGGCTACTCGGCCGTCCAGCAAGTCGAAGATGCACGCGAGCAGAATGAAAAAAAGTGCCTGACGGATATTGTCATATGGGGCGGTGAGATCCGCCTCGACGATGCGTGTGATGGCCAAGAAACCGCAGAAAAGATTGCCTGCCGTCATCAGGTTGGGCAGGAAATAAATCTTCAGTTTCTCCGGATCCTCCGTCGGCTCTTTTTTTACATCAGGCGCAGACATATCTGGGGAGGAGCTTCATGAGAGGCTCCAGCCGTGTTACAAGTTCAAGATATGCGCGGTTCATGCGCTATGCAAAGACGTATTTTCCATTGCTTTTTCTTTTCGTCTGTCAAACAGCCGCTAGATTGGGCGCGATTTGCAGCCGTCATGAAGAACATCGTTTATTTCGATCTCGAAACACAGAAGTCTGCCGAAGAAGTCGGCGGCTGGAACAACATCCGCGACATGCGGATGAGTGTGGGTGTCACTTACAGCACGGCACGTGGTGATTACCGCATTTACGGTGAGAAGGAAGTGAACGAGTTGATCAAGGAATTGATGCGCGCTGACCTTGTCGTGGGCTTCAACAATCTGCGTTTCGATTACGAAGTGTTGCACGGCTACACGGTGATGGATCTGAAGCAGATCCCCACACTGGATATGCTGGTGGATCTGCAGAAGGCATTGCAGCACCGTCTGTCCCTAGATTCAGTCGCACACGCTTCATTGGGTGTGGAGAAGACTGCTGAAGGCTTGCAGGCCATCAAGTGGTTCCGTGAGGGCAAGATGATGGAGATCGCGGAATATTGCTGCTACGACGTGAAGATCACGAAGCTCGTGCACGAATACGGTGCTTCAAACAAACAGGTGTTTTACAACAACAAGTTCGGCACCAAGATGTCCGTCGGCGTGGGCTGGTAAAAGCCGCCGACTGTTAGCGACGGGGTGACAGAGCTGTATTGGCGCGGCGCAGCTTGTTAGAGAGGTCCATGGCCACATTGCGCATGACCACCATGCCCAAGTGTGGCTCGCGCTGGACCAGTTCGCTGAACGCACTGCGCTGAATCACCAGGAGAATGCTCGCCTGGCTCGCCACGGCGTGAGCGCCGCGGGCAGCACCATCAAGGAAGGCGAGTTCGCCGAAGATCTGGCCGCTGGTCACTGAAGCGATCGGGGCGGAATTTTCTTCCAATACGATGTCCACCTGGCCGCGCATGACGATGAACGCTTCCTTGCCGGAATCACCCTTGCTGAAAACGCGCTCTGCCGGTCGGTAGAGTTTTTGAGTGAAGAGGCGGGCGATCTTGCGCAATTCGCCATCACCCAGACCTTCGAAGATGGGCAGGCCGCGCAGCAGATTGATGATGGCGACGCCGATCTTCTGGTCTTGGAAGTTGTAATCGACGATCTTGACGATGCCTTGGGCGTGTGTGGTCAGAGAGGTGTTCTCGAGCGCGTAACCCATGTTCAGTTTCACGAGCTTGACCACGTCTGCATAACGTTCCGCCTTGGAATAAAAGGCCGGCAGATAGGCGATGGGGACGAAGCCGAGCTGTTCGGCGCTCTTCAAGAGGCGGGGTGCGGACATCAGGATGTCCACTTCAATATAGACGGCGCTAAGCTGGTCTTGAGCCACTTTGACCACGTGATGGAGCATGGAGCCCATCGAGAGATCGTCTGAGGAGAAGGAATCTGTGATGCGGACGCACCGATCCTGTTCATCCAGATAGAAAGCGATGCCAGCGACCACTTTTTCATCCCTCTGACCCAAGTAGGTCCGAAGCTGGGAAGGATTGGCCATGCGTAGGTAGCCAAGACCGCGGTTGTATGATCCCGAGATTTCAGGCGAAGGATTGGCCGATTCGGCCTGCATGCGCCAGAGATCGAAATCATCCGCAGTCGATTCGTGGAAGGTAAGTTCCGTCTTGAGCGGATAACCTGTGACACCATCACGTACGGAGATGGGGGTGCTGGACTGGATGCGGTCCAAGACTGCTTGGGCCAATTCGCTGATCTGTGGCAGTGAATCGGACAAGGGCAGACGCGTGGAGAGGACTTCACCGAAGAAATGGACGTAGAACAGCACGCCTTCACGGGAGCGATGCAGGTGCTTGAACGGTTGGTAACCGACGCAAACGTAACCCTGCTTCTCGAAAAGGATCTGCTGGCTGTTATCCGAGGCCAGAACGCGAACGACGATCAGATGCTTCTCTTTGGCGCTGAGGTCTTCGATATGGCGCAGGAGGCCTTCAGCGGCACCGTTATGATGGCTTTCCGGGCGGAAAAGATTGCGACCCAGATTGGTGACGGGATTACCGGTCGCACCTGAAGGTCCGAGAGTGGAGATGGCTGCCTGGATTTTACCATCCAATACGGCGACGTAGGTGCGGTTCTCGCTACCGGGTTGAAGCTGACTGGTGACCCAATTGATGTCGTAGACCTCGGCAGCGGGGAAGTCTCCCCCGAGCGCAGAGCGCAGCAAATCAAGCCATTGTGGTGCGTCTTGAGGGGTTGCTTCTCGGATGTTTAATCCCATGGGAAAGAAAAAGGTTAACCAGCGCTGTATCCGTTTAAACGGCGCATGAAAATTAGTGGTGCCCGCGACAGGACTTGAACCTGTACGATGTTACTCACTAGAACCTGAATCTAGCGCGTCTGCCAATTCCGCCACGCGGGCACATTCCGTAATCTGTCGCCGAGCTTTCTTACGAGTCCGGTCTCAAATGACGTGCGGGTAATTATGAGAATGAGCGGCTTTGGAGCAAGTGAAATTCATACGTTTTTATTGTCAGGGCCTTTCGACCCTGAAAATTGTTGTGAGCCGTTTTTTTGTGCAGGTGATGCTTGGGGCGAGTTTCACGCGCGATGTGTGAAACTCCCGCTTCTTTTGGATTGGTACGCGTGGAAAAGGCCGTTTTTCGGGGTGGCACAGACGCTGCTAATAATTTTTCAAATGAATGTTGACACTGTCTGTTAAGTACACAAATAGTGTCGCTCGCAACCCAGTAAAACCATGAACCAACCTATGTATACTCGTCGTAATCGGGCATTCACGCTGATTGAGTTGCTGGTGGTGATCGCGATCATCGCGATTCTCGCCGGTATGCTCCTGCCTGCGCTCGCCAAGGCCAAAGCCAAAGCCCAACGTATCAAGTGCTCCAGCAACCTGAAGCAGGTCGCCCTGTCCTTCAAGATGTTTGCTGGTGACAATGAACAGCAATTCCCGGGCAAGCTGGACGTGAACAAGTTCGCCCAGTCCAACCGCATGGCCTACCGTCACTTCCTCATGATCTCCAACGAGCTCGGCTCGACCAAGATCCTGATCTGCCCTGGTGACGTGATCCGTCAGCCGAACGTTTCTCAGATCTTCGGTGTTGATGATTCTCCGAACAACCTCTTGGGTCTCGCCAGCCAGTCGAACAAGTCGGTGAGCTATTTCGTGGGTGTTGAAGCTGACGAAACCAAGCCGAACATGTTGCTGACCGGTGACCGTAACTTGGGCACGAACAACCTGATGGTGTTCGCTTCCGGCACTAACTATTACACGGTGCTGACCTCGGTTGACGCTGCTGCGAATCCGGAAGCTCAGTGGTCTGAGCTCGCGACCAACAACATCGCGCCTCACCACGACAACGCTGGTAACTATGCTCTCGCTGACGGTTCCGTTCAGCAGGCCAGCTCTGATCGTTTGAAGGAAGCTCTGCGTCTCTCCCGCCAGTCATACGGCGCGAACGCGAACCGCATCAACTTCCCGCATAGCGATACGACTGGTGCGCCCTAATCGGCCCTTATCAGTCTGATTCTTCAAGAGGCACTCGCAAGAGTGCCTCTTTTTTTGTCTTATTTTGAAATCGAAAAAACGGACTTTATAATGGGATGGTGATGCGTTTTCCCAAACGTTCTGGATCCAGCAGCCTGTCAAAGTGAAAGGGAGGTCGCTTCAATGATTTTAGACAGGGGAGTAAGCGGGCGAAATCCTGTTAGCCGTTCGAGTTTATTTACGGATGGTTTGCGGCGCAGCATGTCCTCGAAACCTGCGGGATACACTTCATTATAAGCTTTAAGAACGATCTTAGATCTGGATCCGAGCATGGATATGATCCGGTCCGCCAGTGCGTAAATGGAGATTTCTTCCGTGCTGCCGATGTTGACTACTTCGCCGATGGCAGATGGTGTGCGGGCGAGGCGCCACAGCGCTTCTACAGTGTCGCCTACATAGCAAAAGCAGCGCGTTTGCTCGCCATTGCCATAGACTTCTATCGGGGTTCCAGCCTTTGCCGAGGTGATGAATCGTGGCAGCACCATGCCATACCGGCCGGTCTGGCGAGGCCCGACGGTATTGAAAAGCCGGACTACTGTGGATGGCAGATGCTTCTCTTTGTGATGAGCCAGCGCGAGGAATTCATCCATCAGTTTGGAGCAGGCATAGGACCAGCGTCCCAAATGAGGAGGGCCGATAGTCAGATCATCATCTTCTGAAAATTCTGGTTTGCTGCTTTTGCCGTAGACTTCAGATGTAGATGCGATGAGCACTGGAGTGTTGTGCTTGCTGGCGGCAGTGAGGATGGCTTCCGTTTCGCGCAGATTGTTTTCAATCGTATAGATGGGGGAGCGGACGACCAGTTCAACCCCTACAGCGGCGGCCAGATGAAATACTTGCCTGCTGTCAGCCACGTGATCTTCCAAGTCTCCCAGTTCAGATACCCGGGATTGGATAGTTTTGAGGTTTGGATGGTCGCGGAGTGTTGAGAGATTTTCCCATCGCCCGGTGGAAATATCATCGATCACCAACACTTTTTCGCCCTCCGCCAAAAGTCGATGCACCAAATGGGAGCCGATAAATCCCGCTCCACCCGTTACCACTATGTGTCCTGCCCTATTGTTCATTGGTGCTGCTGGTCGAGGCAGTTCCGGCAGGTGAGCCGTAAACCGCCGAGATATTTCAGTTATGTGGATTCAGGTTGCCCCAAGACTTGGCGGGGTGCCAGTGCGTTTTCTGGCGAAAAATGCCTATTCAAAGCGGAAGAGTATCCAAGGATGGGTTTAAGTTGAACCAATGCTTGTGAAAAAAATCACAAACTTCTTGCGTCCAAGTTGTGCGGCGGCATAGTGGAACGCCTACCGGACATGCCGGTGATGTTTGATGCAAACGAACACGGAAATTGGCTATAATTCGAAGGTTGAAGGCGAAGTGATCGTCACTCGCGTGGATGCCGCGCTGAACTGGTTCCGCAAGAACTCGGTTTGGCCCATGCCCATGGGGTTGGCCTGCTGCGCCATCGAATTGATGGCCGCCGGTGCCAGCCGCTTCGATATTTCGCGTTTTGGCGCGGAAGTGATGCGTTTTTCGCCCCGTCAATCGGACGTGATGATTGTTGCGGGCACGGTGACTTACAAGATGGCCTTGGCCGTGCGTCGTATCTATGACCAAATGCCGGAGCCTAAGTGGGTGATCGCAATGGGGGCCTGCGCCTCCACAGGCGGCATGTATCGCAGCTATGCGGTACTGCAAGGTGTGGATAACATCGTGCCGGTGGATGTCTATGTGGCCGGTTGCCCGCCGCGCCCTGAAGCTTTGCTCGACGCTTTGATGAAGCTGCAAAAGAAGATTGAGACGCAGCCCGTGGTGAAGGATTTGGTCATCACGACTTCCGGTAAACAGGCCGCATAAGCGCCTGATAATCAACAAGTTTTCTTACCATGTCCGCATTGGATTTGGCACAAAAGTTAAAAGCGCAATTTGGTGATTTGCTCACCATAGCCGCTGAATTCCGTGGTGAAATCACGGTGCAAGTGGCTGATGCTGAAAAGATTGCCGAAGTCTGCGCCTTCGCTAAGAAGGAATTGGGCTTCGATTATCTCATTGATATCAGCAGCTTGGACCATTACGGCGATGACCCGCGCTTCACGGTGGTCTATGAGCTGTCTGGTATCGGACATAACCAGCACATCCGCCTCAAAACCAACGTCAGTGAAGAGAAGTCCGAACTGCCGACGGTCACGACGGTCTGGCGCACGGCCAACTGGCATGAGCGTGAAATTTACGACATGATGGGTATCCGGTTCACCGGTCACCCTGATTTGCGCCGTATCTTGATGTGGGATGGTTATCCGTATTTCCCTCTGCGCAAGGACTTTCCGTTGGCAGGCAAGCCGAGTGATCTGCCGACGGTGGCCTTCACCAAGCCCGCTCCGCTGGAAGGCGGCCCGTTCGTCACGGTGGCGGGTGGCAAGGACTCCATCGCCCGCGAGCCGCGTGCACGGATTCCAGAACAGAATTAGCCGATTTTTTAGCCGAAGCGAATGAGCACGGTTCAAGACATAGAATTTAAGGACGCAAGCGCCCGCGCTGCTGAAGCGCTGGCGAACTCGCCGACATTGACGGAAGACGGCGAGATGGTGGGCGAGAAGATGGTCCTGAACATGGGCCCGTCTCACCCGGCCACGCACGGCGTGCTGCGCATCCTGCTGGAGCTGGACGGCGAGATCATTTCCAAGGCGGTTCCCGATGTCGGTTATCTGCATCGCGGTGACGAGAAGATCGCGGAGAACATGACGTTCAACCAGTTCATCCCGTACACGGATCGACTGGACTACCTTGCTCCTTTGGCGAACAACGTCGCCTACGTGATGGCGGTGGAGAAGCTCTTGGGCATCGAAAAACAGATCCCCGAGCGTTGCCAATATATCCGTGTGATCTGCTGCGAGTTGGGCCGTATCCAGGCGCATTTGCTGGGCTTGGGCGCCTTCGCGATGGATGTCGGTGCGCTGACGGTGTTCCTCCATACATTCACGGAACGTGAAAAAATTTATAACATTTGTGAAGCGCTGACCGGTGCGCGTTTTACGACGAGCTACACGCGTGTCGGTGGTCTTTCGCGTGATATTCCTCCGGGCTGGGTGGATATGGTCCGCCAGTTCTGCGATGAAGTCGTGGTGAACTTCGATGAGAGCGAGCAATTGCTCACGCGCAATCCAATCTTCATCGATCGTACGAAGGGTTTGGGCGTCATCTCGAAGGAGATGGCCATCGATTACGGTCTGTCCGGCCCGAACCTGCGCGGTAGCGGTGTGAATCACGATTTGCGCAAGGCTTCGCCGTATCTGGTTTACGATCGTCTGAAGTTCGAGGTGCCGATTGGTTCCGTGGGTGATTGCTTTGACCGTTACTTGGTCCGCATGGAAGAGATGCGTCAGAGCGTGAGCATCATCCGCCAGTGCTTGGATCAATTGCCCGGTGGTCCGATCAATGTCCCGGATGGCAAGGTCGTTTTGCCGCCGAAGGACAAGGTCATGACCAAGATGGAAGAGCTGATCCATCAGTTCATGCTGGTGACGCAAGGCCAGAACGCGCCCGCTGGTGAAGTCTATTTCGGTGCGGAAAATCCGAAGGGTGAGCTGGGCTTTTACATTTGCAGCAAGGGCGGCGGTACGCCGTTCCGCCTGAAGATCCGCGCTCCATCATTTGTGAACCTCAGCGTGGTGGCCGAGTTGATGCCCGGCCACATGATGAGTGATACGGTCGCGATCTTGGGTTCGCTCGATTTCGTGATGGGTGAGTGTGACCGCTAGTTTTTGCAGAGGAAACTGAACATGAGTTTTACGGTTACAGCCAGTTTTGAAGCCGAGATCGATGAGTTGATCTCGCACTATCCCGTGAACAAACGGAGTGCGTCGCTCATGCTTTTGCACGCCACGCAGGAGCAGTATGGCTACATCTCGAAGGAAGCCATCGAGTGGATTGCCGGCAAGCTCGGGCTTCAGCCGATCAACGTGTATGAACTCGTCACGTTCTACCCGATGTTCCGTCAGGAACAGCCGGGCAAGTACGTGTTGAAGGTCTGCCGCACGCTGAGCTGCGCGCTCGGTGGTTCGCACAAGCTGCACGATCACTTGTGCAGCAAGTTCGGCATGGACCCGCACAAGCATGGTTTGCAGACGTCGAAGGACGGCAAGTTTTCCGTGGAATTCGTGGAGTGTCTCGCCAGTTGCGGAACCGCACCGGTCATGATGTGCAACGAAGACTTTTACGAGAGTGTCAGCAACGAAAAGGCTGAGGAAATTTTGAAGAAGTGCTCATGAATGGCTGCCCGACATGGATTCGAACCATGACAAACAGATTCAGAATCTGTTGTGCTACCGTTACACCATCAGGCAATCCAGAGCGCGAAGAAACGTAGTGGTTTTCAGTTTTTAGTCAAGCTGTTGTATGCCGCAGGAATATAAATTAATTTTGAAGAACGCCGACTCGCCGGGTTACACCCCGGATATCGAGTGCTACCTGCGTCACGGCGGTTACGAGGAGTTGAAGAAGGCGCTCGCCCTGCCAGTCAAGGACTTGGCCGACGGCAAGAAGATGACCGCCCAGGAGCAGATCCGCGACGAGGTGCTGAAGTCCGGTCTGCGCGGTCGTGGTGGTGCCGGTTTCTCGGCGGGCCTGAAATGGTCCTTCGTGGACCGCAAGAGCGGCAAGCCTATCTACCTGATCTGCAACGCTGACGAATCGGAACCGGGTACTTTCAAGGACCGTCAGATCCTGCATAAAGATCCGCATCAATTGATCGAAGGCATGGTGATGTCCTGCTTTGCCAATGATGTGAAGCTGGCCTACATCTACATCCGCGGCGAGTTCCCGAAGGGTGCCAAGATTTTGAATCAGGCACTGAAGGAAGCCCGGGAAAAAGGTTTCCTCGGTAAGAACATCCTCGGCACGGGCGTGGAGTGCGAGATTTACGTGCATCGCGGTGCGGGTGCTTACATCTGTGGTGAGGAAACGGGCTTGATCGAATCGCTGGAAGGCAAGCGTGCCTATCCGCGCATCAAGCCGCCTTACTTCCCGGCAGTGCTCGGTCTCTACATGTGCCCGACCATCGTGAACAACGTGGAGACGTTGTGCCATGTGAAGCACATCATGAAGATGGGCGCGGGCGAATACGCCAAGCTCGGCACGCCGAACAATACCGGCACGCGTATCGTGAGCTTGAGCGGTCTGGTGAACAAGCCCGGCTATTACGAAGTGGAAGTCGGCAAGGCCACCATCGGCGAACTGATTTTCGATCCGCAATTCGGCAACGGTTTGCGTCCGGGGCGTTCTTTGAAGGCCATCATTCCTGGTGGTTCTTCCTCCAAGATTTTGAAGGCGGGCGAGAAGTATAAGCTCAAGAAAAAGGGCGCGGATGGCCAGATGGTCACCGTGGAAACCGATCTGCTCGATCTGCCTTACGATTTCGATTCGCTCATGCAGGCGGGCACCATGTCCGGTTCCGGTGCTATCATCGTGATGGATGATTCCGTGGACATCGTGGAAGCGCTCGCGAACCTCTCCGAATTCTACGCGCACGAGAGCTGCGGCCAATGCACGCCGTGCCGTGAAGGTTCCCTGTGGATGAGCAAGGCCCTGCACCGCATGACCCACGGTCATGGCCGGAAGCAGGATGCGGATTACCTCCTGAACATCGCCCAGAACATCCAGGGCCGTACGATCTGCGCCTTCGGCGAAGCGTGCGCCTGGCCGGTGCTGAGCTTTGTGAAGAAGTTCAAAGATGATTTTGAAGCGAAGGGTGCGGCGGATGAGGCGAAACACGGTGGAGCCGGTCCGTCGAAGGAAATGAAAATCGCCGCCAGCCCGAATCACTGACCATGTCTAACGCTGCGACAACGGAAACGAAACCAGCCGCTCCTGCGCCGCCGCCGGATACGATTCGTATCAAGGTGGATGGCAAGGACATCGATGTGCCGAAGATGCTGCCTGATTGGCAGGGCAAGATGGTGCCGACCACCATGCTGCAAGCCTGCCAGATCGCTGGCGGTGAAGTGCCGCATTATTGCTACCATCCGAAGCTGCCCATCGCCGGTAATTGCCGCATGTGCCTCGTCGAGTTCGGCACGCCGATGATCGGTCCAGATCGCAAGCCCGTGCTGAACGAAGACGGCTCGCCGAAGATCGCGAAGTCCGTTCTGCCTTACGAGCCCAGCACACCGCGTGGTGCGATCGCCTGTGCGACGCCCATCTCGCCGGGCATGGAGATTTATCCGAGTTCCGCCGCTACGAAGCAGATGCGCGAGGCGGTCTTGGAATCGCTGCTCATCAATCACCCGCTAGACTGCCCGATCTGCGATCAGGCCGGTGAGTGCAAGCTGCAGGAATATTCTGTCGAACACGGTCAGGCTGCGAGCAAGTTCGTGGAACCGAAAGTGCACAAGCCGAAGGCTGTGGATCTCGGACCGCGGATCATTCTTGATGACGAACGTTGCGTGCTTTGCACTCGTTGCATCCGTTTCACGAAGGATATCGTGGGTGATGACAAGCTGGGTATCGTGAATCGTGGCAGCTACAACACGATCGCAGCGTTTCCGGGCACGAAGTTCGACAACAACTACACCCTGAACACCGTGGACATCTGTCCGGTGGGTGCATTGACCTCGAAAGATTTCCGCTTCCAGATGCGCGTGTGGTTCTTGAAGGAATTCAAGAGCGTCTGCACAAGCTGCGGCACGGGCTGCAATATCGTGGCTGGCCAGCGTGAGAACAAAGTCTATCGCTACGAGCCGCGTGAAAACGACTCGGTCAATGGACCGTGGATGTGCGATAGCGGCCGCTTGAATTACAAGTGGATCGGTCACGCTGGTCGTCTCTCGCAACTCATCAAGAAACAGGGCGGCAAGTCTGAGCGCGTTTCTTGGACGGCAGCCATCGGTGAGATTTCTGAGAAGTTGCGCAAGGCGGCGAATGGTTCCGTGGCGATCGTCGCCTCGGCGCGCCAGAGCAATGAAGAGCTTTATCTGCTGAAGAAGATCGCCACCAAGACCGGTGCGCTGACGGATTCCGTCGCGCGCAACGGGGAAGGGGACAAGTTACTGGTCAGCGCGGATAAGAACCCGAACAGCAACGGCGCACGCCTCACGGGCATCGCTGGTGCAGAACTCGGGGCAAACCTCGCGAAGATCGCGGAAAGCATCAAGAACGGTGGCATCAAGACGCTCATCGTCTTCGGTGAAGACGTGACGAAGCACGGTATCAGCGCGGACTTGCTCGCGAAGCTCGATCTGTTGGTCGTCAGCGACATCTTGCCGAACAAGACCACGGAAGCGGCGCATTACCTGTTGCCGGGTTGCGCGCATGTGGAGAAGCGCGGTTCCTTCACGAATGTGAAAGGTCGCGTGCAGAAATTTATGAAAGGTGTGGAAGCTCCGGGTGACGCGCGTGCGGAATGGGAATTCCTCCATGACCTCGTGTTCAACGTCACGGGCCAGAACGGCTTTGTGAGCATCGAAGGTCTGTTCAACCAGATGGCCAAGGAAGTGCCTGCGTTCAACGGGCTCACTTGGGCATCACTCGGTGACAAGGGCGTCACTGTTCAAATTTAGACGGAGCGAGACGCATGTTCGATTGGATCAATAATTTGTCTCCGGGTTTGCAGATCGCGGTCTGGGGCGCCATCAAGATTTTGGCGGTGCTCTTCCTCGCGGTGCTGCCGATGGTGTCGTACTACGTGATGGCGGAACGCCGCATCTCGGCGTGGATTCAAGATCGCGTGGGCCCGAACCGCGTCGGTCCTTGGGGCTTGCTGCAACCGGCGGCTGACGCTGTGAAGGCTATCTTGAAGGAAGACTTTATGCCTGGTCACGTGCGGAAGGTTTACTTCTGGCTCGCCCCAATGCTGACATTAATCCCGGCGTTCCTCGTGCTGGCGGTGATCCCGTTCGGCTCGACGCTCGGCAATCAGAAGATGGTGATCGCGGATCTGAACGTGGGCATCCTCTACACCTTCGGCATCGTGTCGCTCGGTGTGTATGGCATCGTGCTCGCGGGTTACGCGGCGAATTCCAAGTATCCGTTCCTAGGCGGTATTCGCTCCAGCGCCCAATTGGTCTCCTACGAACTCGCGATGGGTATGAGCGTGGTGCCGATCTTCATGCTGGTGGGTGACCTGAACCTGAGCAGCATCATCGGTTACCAGCAAGGTCTGCTGTTCGGTTTCCTGCCGAACTGGCTCATCTTCAAGCTGCCGTTCTGCTTCTTCATCTTTTTGATCTCGGCCTTTGCGGAAACGAACCGTCTGCCGTTCGATTTGCCTGAGTCCGAAACGGAACTCGTAGCTGGTTACAATACGGAATACAGCTCCATGAAGTTCGCAATGTTCTTCATGGGTGAGTATACGAATATGATCGCGGCCTCCGCGATGATGGTGACGCTGTTCTTCGGTGGCTGGACGCTGCCATTCGCAGGCTTGGATCAGCCGGCTACCACGATCATGGGTGGCTTGATCCACATCGGAATTTTTGTCGGTAAGATGTTGTTCTTCATGGTGCTGTTCATCTGGGTGCGCTGGATGCTTCCACGCTTCCGTTATGACCAGCTCATGGACTTGGGCTGGCGCCGGTTTGTGCCATTCGCCCTCGCGAACATCCTTTTCTACGCCGTTGTTTTGTGGGCCATGAACTCCTGATGGAGTGATGCAGTAACCATCAGAAATCAATCAGCCATATGATCGTCAAACGCCCAGAATTAAGTTGGTGGGAACGGATTTACCTTCCGGCCCTGATGAGCGGCTTCAAGGTGACTGGCAAACATTTCTATCGCACGGTCTTCCAGCGGAAGTCCGTGACGATGCAGTATCCCGAGCAGAAGTGGACCGTGCCAGCGGGTTACCGTGGTGCGCCTTATCTGGTGAAAGATGAGGATGACAACACCAAGTGCGTCTCCTGCCAGTTGTGCGAATTCATCTGCCCGCCGAAGGCCATCAAGATCACGCCTCCAGGACCGAGCGGCGAAGTGGCCGACCGTGAGAACGCGGAGAAGATGCCGAAGGAATTCGAGATCAACATGCTCCGGTGCATCTTCTGCGGTTTCTGCCAGGAAGTCTGCCCCGAAGAGGCGATCTTCCTGCAAAAAGATTACTCCCTCACCGGCCTTAGCCGGGGAGAGATGGTTTATAACAAAGAGAAGCTGCTGTCCTTGGGCGGAACCCACCGCGGTGTGAAGAAGTGGGAGCACAAGCAGAAGGAAGCCGAGGAACAGGAATCGTTCCCGGTGGTGAAGAAAAATTAGGCCGGACGATCCATGCAAGACATCTTCTTTTACATCTTTGCCTTCCTGACACTGCTCTGCGGTTTCATGGTGGTGGCGAATCCGTTCAGCCGGAACCCGGTGACGAGCGCCATGTTCCTCGTGCTGACCATCGCTTCGATGGCCGGTCTGTTCGTGCTGTTGAACGCCTTCTTCCTGGCGGCGGTGCAAGTGCTGGTTTACGCGGGCGCGGTGATGGTGCTGTTCCTGTTCGTCATCATGTTGCTCGACCTGAAAGAAGAGGAACGTCGCAAGTTCAACAAGTTCGGCATCGCGGCGGCAATCATCGGTGTGGGTTCGATCGCGGCTATCCTGGTGAAGACGTTGATGGATTCCAAAGTGGGTGAAGGCTTGGCGGCTCCGACGAAGGCGGGTGAAGTGAAGGCATTGGGCGGCATCCTGTTTTCCCAATATCTGTTGCCTTTCGAAATCCTCTCACTGCTACTGCTAGTGGCGATGGTGGGCGTGATTTTGCTGAGCAAGAAGGATTTGAAATAACATGCAAGTCGGTCCTCAACATTATCTGGTGGTCAGCGCGCTCCTGTTCTGTCTGGGGCTGCTGGGCGTCATCCTGCGGCGCAACGTGCTGATCATGTATATGTCGCTGGAGCTGATGCTGAATGCGGCGAACCTCGCGCTGGTGGCGATGTCCCGCATGAATGACAACCTGAACGGGCAGGTGATGGTGTTCTTCATCATCACGGTGGCAGCGGCGGAAGTGGCGGTGGGCCTGGCTTTGATCGTGGCGCTGTATCGCCGACGCCAGAGCGCACATGTCGAGGATCTGACCTCGATGAAACTCTAAGGATTTTGGGACATGTTTGATAAAGTTGAAAATACTGCGTGGCTGATCTTGTTACTGCCGTTGATTTCGGCAGTGATCACCGGTCTGTTTACGCAGAAGAACAAGCACCTGAGCGCGCTAATCTCGATCGGTGCTTCAGCGGTGGCGTTTTTGGTGAGCCTCGTTTTCTTTTTCGGCATTTCACAACCGGACAAATACGGTGTGCCGGTTCAGCCGTGGACTTGGATTTCGGTCGGTGATCTGAAGGTGACCATCGGTCTAAAGCTGGATGATCTGGCCAAGATGATGTTGCTGGTGGTGACGGGGGTGGGCACGGCCATCCACGTTTTCTCCTACGCTTACATGCATGAAGACCGGTGCTTCTCTCGCTTCTTCTCGCACCTGAGCCTGTTCATGTTCTCGATGCTCGGCATCGTGCTGGCGGACAACCTCCTGATGATGTTCATCTTCTGGGAGTTGGTGGGTGTGTCCAGCTACCTGCTCATCGGTTTCTGGTATGAGAAACCTTCCGCGGGTGACGCGGCTAAGAAGGCTTTCTTGACGAACCGTATCGGTGACTTCGGTTTCATCCTCGGTATTTTGGCTGTTTGGTCGGCTACGGGTTATCTAGGTTTTGATGAGATTGGCAAACACCTTGAGAAGTATCCTTATGCATTGGGCGGGATGACTACGATTGCCGGTTTGCTCCTCTTCTGCGGTGCGATGGGCAAGTCCGCCCAGTTCCCGCTGCACGTCTGGTTGCCGGACGCGATGGAAGGCCCGACGCCCGTATCCGCGCTCATCCACGCAGCAACGATGGTGGCCGCCGGTGTCTACATGCTGTGCCGCGTGTTCTTCATTCTCGCGATTCCAGGTTCGGAAGCGCTGCACATCATAGCTTGGGTGGGCGGTATCACGGCCTTGCTCGCAGCGCTGATGGCGGTGCAGCAAAATGACATCAAGCGCATCCTTGCTTACTCAACGCTTTCGCAGCTTGGTTACATGGTCATGGCCGTGGGCTTGCACGCTCCAGGTGCGGCGATGTTCCACCTGACCACGCACGCGTTCTTCAAGGCGATGCTATTCCTCGGTGCAGCTTCTGTGATCCACGCGCTGCATCACGAGCAGGATATCTGGAAGATGGGCGGTTTGAAACAGAAGATGCCGATCACGTTCTGGACCTTTGCCATCGGTACTTTGGCTCTGTGCGGTGTGCCGCCGTTCAGTGGTTTTTATAGTAAGGACGAGATTTTGGCCGCCGCGGCAGATATAGCGCATCACGGAAGCATTCCGTTGTTCATCATCGCCGCCTTGGTTGCTGTGCTGACGACGTTCTACATGGGCCGCTTGTTCTTCGTGGCATTCTTGGGCAAGGCCAAATCTGAATCTGCCGATCATGCGCATGAATCTCCGGCGTTGATGACGCTGCCGTTGCAGTTCCTCGCCGTGCTAAGCGTTGTGGCGGGTGTTATTGGTATCAATAGCTTCTACGGTCATTTCTTCGGACATGAGCATCATGGTTCAGGTTTTCCGAACAATATCTTGGAACCGTTCGGTCATGCACCATTGGCCGCTTTCAGTGGTCTGGCTGCTGTAGTCGTTGGTGGTCTCGCGGCCTTTTTGCTCTACAACAACGCCACCTCGGACAAGTTCACGTCGTATTTTAAGCTCCTCTCCCGCTTGATGAGCAACCGCTTCTACTTCGATGAACTCTACACGAAGCTCATCAAGATCTCGCAAGAAGCGCTCGCGCGTTTTGCGGACGCGGTGGATCGCTGGATCATCGCGGGCTTGTTGGTGCGCGGTGTCCATGGTGGCACTGAATTGACTGGCCGCGTGCTGCGTCTGGTGCAGTCCGGCAATCTTCAAACTTACGCGTTCCTCATCGCACTTGGGGCCGCGATCGTCATGTTCCTCACTTTGGCTCGATAGACCATGTCTCTCTTAACTTTCATACTCGGTGTTCCGTTGCTGGCGGGCATATTGCTCCTGTTCTTGCCGCGCAACCTGCGGTTCCTCGCGCGCCTGATTTCATTGGGAGCGACATTTGTCTCCATGGTCATGGCTGTCGTCCTGTTCGCCAAGTTCCAGACAGGTGCAGAAACGTTCCAGTTCGTGCAGAAGGTGGCATGGATCGAATCTCTCGGTATCAGCTATCACGTGGGTGTGGATGGTATCAACGTCGGCCTCGTGCTGATGGCGGCGATTGTGGCTTTTGCAGCGACCTGCGTTTCTTGGGAGATCAAGGATCGCGAGAAGGAATTCTATGTGCTCCTGATGTTCATGAGCGGCGGTATCATCGGTGCGTTTGCGTCGCTGGACCTGTTCTTCTTCTACTTCTTCCATGAACTCGCGCTGGTGCCGACTTTCATCATGATCGGTGTCTGGGGCAAGGGGACGGAAAAGAATTACGCAGCGTTCAAGATGACGCTGTATCTCAGCTTGGGCGCGCTCATCGCGTTGCTCGGTTTGATCGTGCTCTACGTTCAGGCGGGTGCAAACACGTTTGATATCGTGGAGATCACAGCACGTCTGAAAGCGCAGCCTTTGCCTGCGGCAGTGCAGAGCATCATCTTCCCACTCTTGCTGTTCGGATTCGGCATTCTCGTTTCTCTCTGGCCGTTCCATACATGGGCGCCAATCGGTTATGGGTCTGCTCCGACGGCTACCTCCATGTTGCACGCCGGGGTGCTGAAGAAGTTCGGTCTTTACGGTCTGATCCGCGTGGCGCTGCCGTTGCTGCCGGATGCGTTGAACAGTGGCAGCATCTTTGGTCCAGGCTGGCTGGACATCCTTGTGTTCCTCTGCTTGGGCAACATCCTGTTCTGCGGTCTGGTGGCCATCCGCCAGAAGAACCTGAACTTGCTCATCGGTAATTCGAGTGTGGCGCACATGGGCTTCATCTTCTTGGGTATCGCGAGTTTGACGCTGGTGGGTATCACGGGTGCGATCGTTATCATGGTGGCGCACGGGTTGCTGGCGGCACTAACCTTTGCAGTAAGCGGTTATCTGTATCAGCAGACGCGCACGTTGGAGATCGAGAAGATGGGTGGCTTGCTCCGGGCGGTGCCGTTCATCGGTGCGGTAATGATCATGGCGATGATGGCGGGCTGCGGTCTGCCGGGCTTCGCGAATTTCGTAGGTGAGGCGATGGTGTTCTTCGGTGCGTGGAAGGCCTATCCGGTAGCCACGGCGCTGGCATGCTGGGGCGGCTTGGTGATCGGCGCGGTGTATATGCTGCGCGCCATCCGTAATATCCTGCACGGTGAACTCGTGGCGGATTTCAAGAACATTGCTGATGCGTCCAATCCTTGGCGCAAGCTGCCGTTCGTGATCTTGGTTGCGGCGTTGCTCTGGTTCGGTTTCGTGCCGGGCAGCCTGACGGAAAAAATCAAGCCGGATGCGGAGAAGATCGTGAGCATGTCCAAACCGCCAGGCAACGACAAGGAAACGACCCTTGAAGGCAATAAGAAGCACACGGCGTCCGTGCGTTAACATTTTGACTGAAGGTAGATGAATACATCTCTGATAACTTTGGAAATCGCAGTGGCCGTCATCGGCCTGCTGATCCTATTGGCGGATCTGTGGGTGCCGGCGGCGTCAAAGGTCAAGTTAGGCTATATAGCTGCGAGCCTGCTGTTTTTGGTCCTCTTCTCCAGCTTCACCGATCTGGTGGAGGGCGATGGCGTGCGTTACGCGTTCGGCGGGATGTATGTGCAGGATCAGCTGGCGCTTTATTTCAAACGCTTCTTCATTGCGGCAGCAATCATCGTATTGGTGCTGACTGTGGAATATTCGGACCGTATCAAGGCGGGCATCTCCGAATTCTATTCGCTCACTTTGTTTGCCTTGGCAGGCATGATGTTCGCGGCTTCGGCGAATGATTTCAGCCTGCTCTTCGTTTCGCTGGAATTGGTCACGGTGACGTTCTATGTGTTGACCAGCTTCCTGCGCTCTCAGACGAAGTCGCTCGAATCCGGTGTGAAGTATCTGATTCTCGGTGCGCTTTCCTCGGCTTTCATGGTGTATGGCATCGCGCTGGTGTTCGGCACGACGAACACGATGAACTTCAACGAGCTGCAGAGAATCACGAGCGGTTGGGCGGCGGCGGGCACCTTGGGTGACCATAAGCTGTTGCAGCTCGGTCTGCTGATGGTGTTCTTCGGTTTGGCATTCAAGATCGCGGCTTTCCCGATGCATGTCTGGGCTCCGGACGTGTATCAAGGTGCACCGACGCCTGCCACGGCGTTTCTGGCGGTCGGTTCCAAGGCGGCTGGTTTCGTGCTGGTATTGCGTGTGCTGTTCGGTGCTGCGCCCGCGATCGCCATCAACTGGACGGTGGTGCTGATGATCGTGGCGGCTATCACCATCCTTTACGGCAATCTTTGCGCGATCCCGCAACGCAATCTCAAGCGTCTGCTGGGTTATTCGAGCATCTCGAACGCGGGTTATATTCTCTTGGGTGTGGCGGCGGCTTCGGTGAGCGGTTCTTCGGCGGTGCTGTATTATCTCACGGGTTATCTCTTTACGGTGTTGGCCGCGTTCGGCGTATTGATCGTGGTGGTGAAGCAGGTGGATGGCGATGATATCTCCTCGCTCTCCGGCTTGAGCCAGCGTTCACCGTTCCTCGCGGCGACGATGACGATCGCGATGGTTTCCTTGGCGGGTATTCCGCCGTTGGCCGGTTTCGTCGGCAAGTTCCTGCTGGTGAAAGCGGTGGCGGAACAGGCGATCTCGAATCCGGCAGACCCGATCATGCATCCGATGGCGTTCATCGTCATCGCTGTGGCGATCGCTGGTGTGGTGATGTCGCTCTACTATTACTTCGGTGTGGTGCGTGCGATCTACTGGAGCAAGGAGAACAGCGAGACGACGCCTATCGAAGTTTCCTACCCGGTCAAAGCGATGTTGGCGACCTGTGTGGCGGCCATCCTTTACCTCGGGCTGTTCCCTGGAATTCCGCTGACAGCGGGTGAGAATGCGGTATCTGACCTGAAGCTGGATTCCTCCGTGGAAGTGAAACACAAGGTGGCGGGCCGTGTTGAGCACGCGAAGCACTAAGCGAGAGTTTTCACCGATACCAAGTTTTAGCGCCTGTTGAAAGACAGGCGCTTTTTCTTTGCTCTTATTCCGCTTCTACGACCGGATCAATGAACCGGTGGTTGGGGTTCTGTAGAACTGGAATCACCAGGAGGGGAAGCGTGCAGGTGCTTATTTTTACGGAAGGAAACCGCGGCGAGATATAAGGCCACGATGATGAGGGCCGCGCTGAAGAAGAAGGCGACGCCGGGCAAAACAAAGGGAGCATCTTTGCTGATGAAGTAGCCGAACAGGCCGGTCATGATGGGTGGCCCGATGATGCCCGTGACGCTCACGAGGCTGGTCAGGGAGCCTTGCACGCCACCTTGTTCATCAGCACCGACATTGCGGGAGATGAGGCCTTGGATAGCTGGACCAGTGACGCCGCCGAGGGAGCCAAAGACGATCACGACATAGACCATCCATCCCTTAGGCGCGAGCCCGTAGCAGAGATAAGCGATGGCGAAGATGGAGAAGCCGTAGAGGACGGTCTTCACTTCACCGAACTTCTTCACGATCACACGGGTGAGGCCGCCTTGGACGATGGCGGCCATGACGCCGACGATGGCGAGGGAGAGGCCGGTCTGCGTGGGTGTCCATTCATAGCGGTAACTGGTGTAGAGCACCCAGATGCTGGGATAGACTTGATGGGAGAGATTGAAGAGGAAGAACGATTCAGCCAGGCCGAACACCACGGGATATTTCTTCAGGGCGAGCAGTGAGCCGATGGGATTGGAAACGGCCCAACTGAATTTACGACGATTCTCTGGGGCGAGAGACTCCGGCAGGACGAAGAGGCCGTAGACCCAGTTCAACAAGTTCAGTCCGGCAGCGACGAAGAAGGGCAGGCGCAGATCGTAACCGCCCAGCACACCGCCGAGCATGGGCCCGATGATGAAACCAAGGCCGAAGGCGGCACCGATGAGGCCGAAGTTAGCCGCACGTTTCTCCGGTGGGCTGATGTCTGCGATGTAAGCGGTGGCCGCGGCGAAGTTCGCTCCAGTAATTCCAGCAATGATACGGCCCACGAAGAACCAGATCAGATTCGGTGCAAAGGCGAGGAGGAAGTAATCGAGACCGGCTCCGAACAAGGAAGCCAGAATGACGGGGCGACGGCCAAAGCGGTCGGAGAGGCTGCCGAGCAGAGGCGCGCAGAGGAACTG
Source organism: Verrucomicrobiia bacterium (assembly GCA_036405135.1). Lineage (NCBI taxonomy): Bacteria > Pseudomonadati > Verrucomicrobiota > Verrucomicrobiia > Verrucomicrobiia bacterium. The sequence goes on from DASWYF010000038.1 coordinate 73,921, forward strand.
CATCAGGGAATAGATCGCGGCCAGCCAGCCGTAGATGTGCGTGGCTTTCTCGATGCCGCCACCGCCGAGTTCTTCCACCAGCTTGGGCAAAATGGGGATGATGAGGCCGATCCCGAGGATATCGAGAACGAGCGTCACGAAGATAAAGCCCAGCGCTGGTTTGCGTGCCGTCACAAATTGAAGGCCAGATGAAAGCGGGTCTGAGAGGTAAAGGAAAGGATGGAGTTTTGATGATAAATTCAGTGGAAAATAATGATTTATAACGATGGTTTTAGCTCTGAAATAGCTGGTGGTTTGACGGTAATTTTGATAGTTTTTTATTCACTTTCAGGAGTTCAAAAATGCCTATCTCGCTCAAGCAATTCAGGGAGTTATCTGTCAGTGTCAGGAAGAAATCTGGGATGTATTTTGGCTGTGGTGGGTGTGAGGCGATTCCGAAGATGGTGGGGTATGCGGTGACATCTGTTTTGACGAATGGTGCAGATGCCTGGAGGGGCAAACTTTCGATTTCTGTAAAGAACACTGATGTTCAACGTATCACCGTCACTTTTGATGGACTGCTTTATGATGAGTTTCTGCCACGTAAAGAGGTGGATTGGTTTGGGGTGTTAACCAGTCGCGGTTCCCACGACTGGTGGCTGGAGATCATCGCGGGTGCGAGCGTCGAATTCGCGATTGAAAGTTCCGATGGCGTAACTTGTCGCCGGATGGAAATACGGGATGAGGCAGAGATCAGTGAGGCGATCTGTGGGGGTGATGGGAGCGTTTATCTGAAGATCATATTTTCTCCGGCAGCAGATGTTTTCAAGAGGTGCGGGTACAACGAGTATTACAAGATCACCGGCTGGCTACGGGATATGAGCATGCTGCGTGCAGGCATGACGACGCGATTTGCAGCGGATGATCTGGAGGGTGAGGTGGGTTGCCATTATCGGGATGGGATGAGGAGTTATATCATGGAGGCGGATTATGCCCGCTATTCCCAGCACCCGGAGTGTCTGCATTTTGCGGCTATCGAGAAAGACATGAAGGTGGAGTGCTATCTGCGTTTCGTGCACACAGGCACGCCCTATGTTAAGAATTTTGTGAATTATTATCCGACGCAAGGCGGTTCACACCTAGAGGGTTTGGGAAAGGCCCTGCGCAAGTTGTTTCCAGATAGCACGAGGGGTTGCCGGCAGTCGCGGTTTGTCACGAATCCCGATACCGGCAAAGGAGTGGTGATTCCACGGCCGTTCATTGGGGTGATGCATCTGCAATTGGAGAACCCGCAATACCATGGTCCTACGCGAGATGTGCTCATGAGGGACGAAGTTTCGGAGTTTGTATATCGGGCAGCCGCTGAAACACTCAAAGAGCAATTGGCGATTCTCAATCCGCCGATAGATTACGAAGCGATCTACAAAACGACCATGGAGACGATTAACAAGATGACATCCGATAGTAATGATTCTTCAGGGTAATGCTAAAGCAGGCTTTCGCCAGATGTGCAGCACGGCGTAGCTGCGCCAAGGACGCCAGGGTTGGGACATCTCTTCCGCTTGCTTCGCGGTGACGCCGCCGAGGTTGTTGCGGATGGCGATGTCTTCTTTTGGAAAAGCATCGGGCCAGCGGAGGGCGCGCATGGCGATGTAGTTCGCGGTCCATTTGCCGATGCCGGGAATCTCGGTGAGGCGCTCGATGGTGGCTTCGGGACTGTGGTGATGGCTGCTATCGAGTGAGAGAGTGCCGTTCACGTGGGCTTGGGCGAGGGCGATGATGCTACGGCAACGCGCACTGACGATGCCGTGGCGGGCGATTTGATCGACGTTGGCTTTGGCGAGGTTTGCGGCTGAAGGTGTGAGGCGGTTGAGTTCGAGAAAAGGAGTGGTGATAGGTTCGCCAAACGCGGTGGCGACGCGGCCGGCGATGGTGGTGGCGGCTTTCACGGTGACTTGCTGGCCGAGGATGGCGCGAAGGCCAAGCTCGAAGCCATCGAAGGCACCGGGAACTCGGAGGCCGGGATTGGCTTTGGTCAATGGGCCAAGGAGTGAGTCGTTGGCGAAATGGTTGGTGATGAGTTCGGGGCGGGCGTTGAGATCGAAGAGATTGCGGATGCGGTTCAACAACGCGGGCAAGACGGGGGCGATTGTGTGGCTGAATTCGAGGGCGAGGGAGTGTTTGTTTGCTTGGTGCGTTATTTTGATCCAGCCGGTGGCGTCACCTATTCTGACAGTGCGGGCGTAGGCGTTTTCGGTGACGAGTTCCACGCCTTTGAGTTCACGGCCTTTGAGGAAGGCTAACATTCCGGGCCAATCGTAGGGCGGACGATAGGTGAGCAGCAGGGTAGAGGTGTCGGTGCTGGTGAGCTTGAGGGTGTCGTCAACGGCTTGCTTGCGCAGACGGGTCGGGGGCATGCCGTAGCGGGTGCTAAAGGCGTCGTTGAAACGGCGTAGGCTCGCGAAGCCGCTGGCGAAAGCGATGTCGATGATGGGGAGTTTCGTCTCGGTCAGGAGTTGCTTGGCAAGGAGCAGGCGGCGCGTGAGCAAGAGTTGAATGGGTGGCACGCCGAGTTCTTTCTGGATGATGCGGCGGATCTGACGGGAGCTGAGGTTGAATTCATTCGCAATGGATTCGAGCGCGCTGGTTTCGTCATCGTGACCTTCTTCGATGCGTTGGACGACGAGGTGGGCGATGCGTTGGGAGCCATCGACGGGGGCGTGGCCGGGAGCGAGTTCAGGGCGGCAACGGAGGCAGGGGCGGAAGCCGGCTTGCTCAGCCTCTGGCGCGGTGGAGTAGAAGCGGCAGTTCTTCTCCATGGGCGGTTTCACGGGGCAGATGGGGCGACAATAGATGTGAGTGGAGGTGACGGCCACGAAGAAGAGGCCGTCGAAACGGCGGTCGCGGGCGAGGAGCGCTTGATAAAGAGATTTGCTGTCGGTCTGCACAGGTGGAAGATAGGATAGCAGAGACGGGAAAGCTCGCCATTTTCGGACATGTGTATTTCGGTGAGTATTGGGGACGATTGGCTCGCTGGCACCCCTCACCCCGGCCCTCTCCCCTCCGAGGGGCGAGGGTGTTATGCGCTTGGACTTTCTCATCCGCTTTTCTCATCGGAAGTTCATGATACGCTTTGCATATATATTGATGTCCGAAAATGGCGAGCGGATGCGGGGCTTTCTGTTATGTTTTGGAGAATATGAAAATGCGTGAAGGAAAGACTACGGAGAATGCGGCGGAGGTGATGTCGTTTGTGAAGATGAAATCGCCGGTGGGGGAGCTGACTTTGGTGGCGAGTGACAAGGGGCTCGTGGCGATCTTGTGGGAGAATGATGATCCGAAGCGGGTGCGGTTGGGCGCGTTGAAGGAAGATAAGCAGCATCCGGTGTTGGTGGAGGTGGTGAAGCAGTTGCGGGAGTATTTTGCGGGCGAGCGGAAGAAGTTCAGTGTGAAGCTGGATTCTCGCGGGACGGAGTTTCAGCGGAAGGTTTGGGCGGCGCTGGTGACGATTCCGTTCGGCGAGACGCGGAGTTATGCGCAGATCGCGGAGCAGGTGGGGAGTCCGAAGGCGGTTCGGGCGGTGGGGGCTGCGAATGGGCGGAATCCGATCTCAATCATCGCGCCGTGTCATCGGGTGATCGGCTCGAATGGGAAGCTGACGGGGTTTGCGGGCGGGTTGGAGGCGAAGGCGTTTTTGTTGGGGTTGGAGGGACGCCAACCGCATGAAGATGCGGTGATTGAGGCGATGAAGGAAACACCGACGCCGTTGATGGAGTCGGATTTGTTGGGAGTTAGGGATTTGATCAAGAATCGTTGAGAATGAGAGTTTTACGCAACCCCTTCAGGGTTGTGGAATTTCGAACGATTACCCAGGGTAGGATTGCTCCTGCGTCGCAATCCAACCGCTGGGCTGATTGATGCAATCCCTTTGGGATTGGGGAAGAGAGCGCAGGTCTTTGCTTAGGCACCGGGTTAATTTTATGTGCGGTTGGCTGGTGGACGTTGAAGCGGCTTAAAAGCCGCGCTCCTTGGCGCGTTGTGTGTTCGGGCGAGCGCTTGCGGATTGCGAGGTTTTGAAAAAGAAAAAGCGGGCAGGAGGTCCTGCCCGCTTCTCGTTTAGATTCGTTGAGGCTGGTTAGCTCACAGCTTCAGGTTTTTATCCGTCACGGCGCCTTCGGAGGCGGTGGTGACGGCGCTGGCGTATTTGGCGAGGACGCCGTAGTTGTAGCGCGGCTTGATGCCTTTCCAGGCTTTCTTGCGCTTGGCCAGTTCTTTGGCACTGACGTCGAGGCGGAGTTCGCGGGTCTCGGCATCGATGATGATCTTGTCGCCGTTCTTCACGAGGGCGAGCGGGCCGCCGCAGTAAGCTTCTGGCGTGATGTGGCCCACGACGAAGCCGTGCGTGCCGCCGGAGAAGCGACCATCGGTGATGAGCGCGACGTCTTTGCCGAGGCCTTGGCCCATGATGGCGGACGTGGGGCCAAGCATTTCGCGCATACCGGGGCCACCTTTCGGTCCTTCGTAGCGGATGACGACGACGTCGCCCTTCTTGATCTTGAGTGCGAGGATGGCATCCATGGCGTCGTATTCGGAATTGAAGACGCGGGCTTTGCCTTCGAAGTGCAGACCTTCCTTGCCGCTGATCTTGGCCACGGCACCTTCCGGCGCGAGATTGCCACGCAGGATGACGAGGTGGCTGTCTTTCTTGATCGGGTTATCGAGCGGGCGGAAGATGGTCTGGCCAGCGGGATACGGTTTCACATTGGCGAGCGTCTCGGCCATCGTCTCACCGGTGACGGTGAGGCAATCGCCGTGGAGCAAACCGGCTTCGAGCAAGGTCTTCATGAGCGGGCGGATGCCGCCGATGGCGACGACCTCGGACATGAGGTGCTTGCCGCTGGGCTTCAAGTCCGCGAGCACGGGGACGCGTTTGCCGATGCGGGTGAAGTCATCGATGGTGAGCTTCACGCCCGCGGAGTGCGCGATGGCGAGGAGATGCAGCACGGCGTTCGTGGAACCGCCGAGGGCGATGACGACAGTGATGGAGTTCTCAAACGCCTTCTTCGTCATGATGTCGAGCGGGCGGATGCCTTTCTTCAACATGTTCACGACGGCTTCACCAGCGCGGCGGCAGTCATCCATCTTGGCGGGAGAAATGGCGTTCTGCGCGGAGCTGTTCGGCAGGCTCATGCCGAGTGCTTCGATGGCGCTGGCCATGGTGTTCGCCGTATACATGCCACCGCAGGAGCCGGGTCCGGGGATGGCGCAGGATTCGATCTGCTGGAGTTCCGCATCATCGATGCGCTTATTCGCATGGGCACCGATGGCTTCGAACACAGAGACGACGTCGAGCTTGCGCTTCTGGACGTCACCGGTGATGCAGCCGGGGAGAATGGTGCCGCCATAGACGAACACGGCCGCGCGGTTCATGCGGGCCATGGTCATGAGGCAGGCGGGCATGTTTTTATCACAACCGCCGATGGCCACGTAGCCATCCATGCCTTGGCAACCGACGACGGTTTCCACGGAGTCGGCGATGACTTCACGGGAGACGAGGGAATACTTCATGCCCTCGGAGCCCATGGAGATACCATCGGAAATGGTGATGGTGTTGAAGATGATCGCTTTGCCACCGGCAGCGTTCGCGCCTTTTTCGGCTTCGAGCGCGAGCTTGTCGATGTGCATGTTACACGGCGTAACCATGCTCCAGGTGGAAGCGATGCCGATGACGGGCTTGGAGAAATCTTCCTGCTTGAAGCCTACGGGATAGAGCATCGCGCGGCTGGCAGCGCGGTCTGGGCCATCAAGCATGAGGCTGGAATAAGGACGCAGGGTATTACCTGATTTCGGTGCGGTGGACTTCTTCGTTTTCATTAAGGTGGGTGATTTTCAACAGGAAAACAAAGGAAAGACAAGAGGGCAAACCATAGCCCCGACAAAAAAGTCGGGGTAAAAATAAACGGAATACACAGAACTGGGAAAAGCAGTGGCGTGCTATACTAAGATGTGTAGTGAAATATTGTGCCGCTCGTTTCGAAGGAATATTTGGCGCTTGGACTTTCTAATGGAATGGATTAGTTTCTGTTTATCACAGCTAACAAGGGATGCCGTGCTGGTCCCATGCCCCTAAGGAATTGCCATGGCCAAAGCGAAGATTCCGAAACACAAGGTCACCTTTGAACTGCTGGCTCCTGAAGCACGAGAGGTGAGGTTGGCGGGAGATTTCACGGATTGGGAGCGATCACCCATCGCATTGGAGAAAAAGAAGGATGGCAAATGGCAGATGGAAATATCCCTGCCTTGCGGGATGTATGAATACCGTTATGTGGTGGATGGACAATGGGTAACGGATCCGCAAGCTAACATGCGTCACCTCAATGCGTTCGGCACGGAGAACTCGGTGCTGATGGTGGCGATGGACCATCCGGCTGTGTAAAGAGATGAAAGGGTTTTATTTTGGCTTCTTGATGGCAAAATTTGTGGTTTTAGCGATTGGTGGGGCTTGTTATTTGCGTCCTAGAGCCGAAGAGTCTAATCTGCCTAGCACTAGTGAATCATAACAGAGTGCCATCAAGTCGTTGGGATGATGTCCTCAAGATTTTTGCGTTTTCGCTGATCTATTTTTCGGTCGCGCGACTTACGTTGCTGCTGACCGCGCCCGAGACACACGCCAGCCCGATCTATCTGCCCGCCGGTATTGCGTTCAGCTGCCTGCTCATTTTTGGCAAGCGCCTGTGGCCGGGTGTGTTTTTAGGAGCGATGGGATCGAACCTCGTGGCGTTCATGGAGACTGGCAGTGGTGCGCTTTTTCAGAACATACTGTCGGCTTCAATCAATGGTTTGGGCAGCAGTGCGGAAGCGGTGGTGGGGGTGATATTGATCCGGCGCATCTGCAAGGATCATTTCCTGCCGCAGACGCCGAAACAGTTGGCGGGGTTCATAGGTGCGGTGGCGTTTGCGTGCAGTATCAGTGCGTTGGTGGGAACGATCTCCACGAAACTGGTTTGGGGTGGTGAATTTTACTGGCTGGAGTTCGCGACGATCTGGTGGGGTGGTGATTCATGGGGCGTGATGATCGTGCTGCCGTTGGTCGCGTCGCTGGCCAGTTCGCGGCCTTTGATGGAGACATACACACTCAGGGTGTTTGCCAGCCAAGTCGTGATCTTGACGGCTTTGTCTGCCTTCTATGCTTATGAGGGCACTCCCATCTCCATGGCGGCAGCCCTGATCATGTTGGTCTTACTAGCGTGCAGTCCATTGTGGATGGATCTGCGTTGGTGCACGCTGCATATCGCAGTGATCTCCGTGTGGTTGATTTTGGGAGCGGTAGATGCCCCATTGGCTTTGGTGGGCAAGCATCTAGAGCAAAGCATCCTGAAGGTGCAGCTCTTCACCATAGGGACGAGTGTGGGGTGTCTGGCGATCTACACAGTTCTGCGCAAGGCGACGAAGGGAGATGATGAGGTGGGATTGTGGAGGCCGGCGGAACAGCCATTTCGTGTGGCGTTGCGGCTGACCACAGCGGGATTGGTGCTGGTGATCGGACTTTCCATCTATCTGACGGTGGGTGAGAAGGCGAAGGCGCGCCAAGGGTTGTTGCAGCAAACGGAGCGATTCCGGGATCGAATAGCCTTCGCTCTTACGGAAGCCCACTCAGCGCATCGCCGAATGGCTTCCCGCTGGACGGCAATGCGGGGTACGCCGGAGATATACTGGCGTCTCGATGCGCTGAATCATTACAAGGACATGCCTTATGTAAAAGTGATCGAATGGGTGGATGCGGAGAGTGTGGTTCAATGGGTGGAGCCGCTGTCCGGGAATGAACGTGTGCAGGGGTTAAATCTACAGGCGGAAGAAAAACGGCGTAATGTGATCCATGACACACGCAACCGGGAGACGACCACGGTTTCTGATGTGGTAGATCTGGTGCAGGGGGGGAAAGGATTTCTGATTTATGAACCGGTGAAAAGAGGTGGCACATTTGATGGCTTCATCGGATTTGTCTTCGACTGGGATGGGCTGATGAAGACATTGACACATCCGGCATTTCTCTCGGATTTCCGGCTGGCAGTGAATGAGAAGGGAGTGACTGTTTTTGAGAGCAAGGCGGAGCCTGGGCGGTTGGTGGGACGTTGGAAAACAAGTGTGCCTTTGACGCTGGCCAACCAGACCTGGCAGATCGAACTGACACCGCTGCATCAGCGTTTGGTGCTGACGGCGTGGCGAAGTTCCTTGTTCGTGTTGTTGATCGGCGGGGCATTCTCAGTGCTGACGGGCATCCTTGCTTACTTCGCGCGGCGTTCTTCGGAAGAGGAAGCGAGGGCGCTGCTGGCATCGCGGGCGAAAGATGAGTTCCTCGCGATCATGAGTCATGAGATCCGCACGCCGATGAACGGGGTCATCGGTATGACGGGATTGTTGCTCGATTCGTCTTTGACGCCACAGCAAAGGCAGCATGCGGAACTGGTCCGGTCGAGTGGTGAGAACTTGCTGGGCATCATCAATGACATTTTGGATTTCTCCAAAGTGGAGGCAGGCAAGCTGGATCTGGAGAGCATCGATTTCGACCTGCGAAACATGTTGGAGGAAGTGGCTGAGTTGATGGCAGTGAAAGCACAGGAGAGGAATGTGGAATTGATCTGTGATGTGGATCCGTTTCTGCCGGTGAATTTCAGAGGTGATCCGGGACGATTGCGACAGGTCATCATCAACTTGGTGAGCAATGCGGTGAAGTTCACTTCTGCGGGTGAGGTGATTCTGAAAGCGCGCGTCAGTCCTGGCGAGAACGAACAGACTCTATTACGTGTGGAGGTAAAGGATACCGGCATCGGCATTTCTCAAGAGAAGCTGGCCAACTTATTCACTCCATTCACGCAGGCGGATGCTTCCACTACTCGTCGCTATGGTGGGACGGGATTGGGGCTGTCCATCGTGAAGCGGTTGGTAGAGCTGATGGATGGCGAGGTGGGTGTGGAAAGCACCGAAGGCGTTGGTTCGACATTCTGGTTCAGTGTGGAATTACAGCCAGGTTCGCAGACTACGCGGAAGGTGAAGTTTGAAACGCTGTTCGAGGGGCGGAGAGCGCTAGTGGTGGCGCGCTATGGAGCGCAGAGGACTTTCCTGGAAGGGTTGCTGACGGCGTGGGGCTTTACGGTAGTGACGGCGTTAAATGGGAAGCTGGCGCTGCAGCTCATTCGCACGGCAAAGACGGAGAGGAAACCATACGATCTTTTGCTGGTGGATGGCGATCTGGAAGACACATCGGCTGTGCAACTGGCCAAGGCAGCGAAACGCGAAGAAGATGGAGCGAGCACGGACATCATCGCACTGATCACGAACAAACAGAAGACACAGGTGGAGTCGCTGATCGGAGAGGTATTCTGCGATTCATTGAGCAAGCCGGTGAAGCAATTACCGCTGTATGCGTCACTGGTTTGTCTCTATCGTCCGGACCTTGAAGCATCTTCCACCGAACTGGTGAAGGTGATGGAAGAGAGCAAACTGAAGACGGCGGGACAGCGTCTGCGGGTGCTGGTGGCGGATGACAATGTGGCGAACCAGATGGTGGCGCAGGCGATTTTGGAACGGTTGGGGCATCGATCCGATGTGGCGGCGAACGGGCGTGAAGCGGTGGAGGCGCTGAAGGTGATCCCGTATGATCTGGTGCTGATGGATTGTCAGATGCCGGACGTGGATGGGTATGAGGCGACACAGATGGTCAGGGCCAAAGGGACTGGTGTGTTGAATCCGGACATCGTCATCATCGCGCTGACAGCGAATGTCACCGGGGGAAATCGTGAACGATGCCTAAATGCAGGGATGAACGATTTTCTATCAAAGCCCATCCATCCGCAGCAGCTTGCAGAAGTCCTTCAGCGGTGGCACAAAGGTGACGGTAAAGCTATGGAATCGACCGCTATGACGCCCGCACCAGCACCCGATGATAGTGTATTGTGGGATGAGGTGGAGCTGCGCGAGCGCTATGGAGATGACGATCTGCTGATCAAAGAAATTCTCGCGGCCTACATTCAGGATGTGCCGGAACGGTTGCAAGAGTTGCGCGTTGCGTTTGCAGCGAACGATGCAGGGAATGCGGAACGGTTGGCGCACATGCTCAAAGGTTCCTCGGCGACGATCGGCAGCCCGGCGCTGATGACGGTCGCGAAACAGATGGAACACTTGATCGTCGAGAAAAACATGACGGATGCGGAGGCGATGATTCCGTTGATGGAGGAGAAGTTTTTAGGTTTGAAGAAACTGACGAGGGAAAAGCTTGGAGAATAGTAGTTTTGAGCGGAGCCGGCATAGCTGGCGTATCCGCCGCTTGGCTGATCGCGCTCCAACGAAAAAGGCCGGAGCATTTTTGCTCCGGCCTTGAGTAGAGTATGTCAGTGGATGGTTACCACTTGAGCGCTTGCAGACGGCGAGCGACTTCTTCCGCGTTCGCGCGGCTGTTGAAGGACGAGATGCGGAAATAGCCTTCGCCCTTGGAGCCGAAGCCGCTGCCCGGGGTGATGACTACGTTGGCTTCGTTCAGGATCTTATCGAAGGCTTGCCAGCTCGTGTAGCCCTTCGGCGTGCCTGCCCAGATGTAAGGTGCGTTCACACCGCCGTAAACTGGCAGACCGGCTTTCTCGGCAGCTGCGCGCAGGATCTTCGCATTGCCCATGTAGTGCTCAATGAGCGCTTTCACCTCTGCTTTGCCTTCCGGCGTGTAGAGGGCTTCGGCAGCGCGCTGGATGATGTAGCTCACGCCGTTGAACTTGGTGCTCATGCGGCGGTTCCAGAGCGGGTGCAGGGGCTTGTATTCACCCGAAGCTGTGGCAGCAAGCAAGGTCTTCGGAACCACGGTGAACGCGCAACGTGTGCCGGTGAAACCACCGTTCTTCGAGAAGCTGCGGAACTCGATGGCGCATTCGCGCGCACCGGGGATCTCGTAGATGGAGTGCGGCAGGGACGGGTCGGAGATGTACGCCTCGTAGGCGGCATCATAAAGGATGATGGCCTTGTTCGCCAAAGCATACTTCACCCACGCTTCGAGCTGGGCCTTGGTGGCGACTGCGCCGGTCGGGTTATTCGGCGAGCAGAGGTAGATGACGTCCGCTTTTTCCTTCGGCGGCTCAGGCACGAAACCGTTCTGCGGTGTACAGGGCAGGTAGATGATGCCAGCGTAAGCGCCGGATTCATCGGCATCACCGGTGTGACCGGCCATCACGTTCGTATCCACGTAGACGGGATATACGGGGTCAGAGATGGCGAGCTTGTTGTTGTGGCCGAGGACGTCAAGGATGCCGCCGCAATCGCACTTGGAACCGTCCGAAACGAACACTTCGTCATCGGCGACATCGAGACCGTGATCACGATAATCGTTCTGGGCGATGGCCTTGCGCAGAAATTCATAGCCTTGCTCAGGACCATAGCCACGAAAAGTGGAGCGGTTGGCCATCTCGTCCACGGAAGCATGGAGTGCCTTCACCACAGAAGGAGGTAAGGGCTCGGTGACGTCGCCGATGCCGCAACGGATGAGGCGCTTGGCGGCTTCCGCATTGCCATCGGTAAAGACTTTCACGCGACGGGCGATCTCGGGGAACAGATAGCCAGCCTTCAGTTTCAAATAGTTGTCATTCAGATATGCCATAACGAATCGCTTTCAAAACCAAACAATTAAGCCGCGCAGGATAGGGAACGGGAGCAAGGGACGCAAGAGCGGGAGAGACTTGGGAAAATGACAAATGACGGAAATCCGAATGACGAAGGAATGAGCAATTCCCAAGGCGAACTACTGTTTCAGCAGACGTTTGCCGATGTGGTAGGCTAACAAAGCGCCGATCACGGGAAGTATGATGCCGTAAGCACTAGTGAAGTTTTCAGGTAAATCCTCACTTAGGGCGGTCGCTCCCATTGTCCAAGCGGTATACAAAAAGAAGCAGCTGCAGGCCAGGAAGTGGCGATCTGCAGGCCAATTCACGCCAGTGGCTAAAGGATGAATCTCGCGATCAGAGGTCCATTTGGCTTCCAGCTTGCGATAAGTCCAAAACACCACGGGTGTCCAAAAGAGAACGAATATCACCATGGTGGTGGGGAAAAATGTTTCCGGCAGTAGCGACACAACACCTGTGGACAAGATGATGATGATCCAAAAAATGCAGATGAGCATGATGATCCGGTCCGTCTTACCATCTGGGCGACGTAGGACACGTGTGGTCCAACGCGCACAAAAGGCGGCAAAACCGGTCAGTAACAATTTGGAAAGGATGATGTCATCCCAACCTTTCTCATCTGACGGGGTCCATTCTCCATCAAACATTCCTGTTAAAATGGCTGCCCAAACCATGAATACGGCAAACGCCGTCAGGACGCGGATGAGATTGCGTGGCGGCAAGGCCGGATCGACTGGCTGGGCGGATTCCACTTTCCATTTAGAGTGTTGTGAGCCGGGCGGCATGACAACAATAAAGGATTTTGTGATTCAGAATCAGTAGCAAACCACAGAGCTGAGCCAAGCGTACAAAAGGAGATGAATGGCGCGTGAAAGAACGCGCGTGGCGGTTTTCTTGATTTTGATTTAAGCGGTTGAGCGGTTGTTTTTAAGGTCAACGGGGGCCTGTGCTATC
>DASWYF010000039.1 GCA_036405135.1 Verrucomicrobiia bacterium
GGGTGGGGCAAAGCTGCCGCTTTGCCCTGACTTTGGCCTTCACCGCCGGCCTCTCAAATGAAACCGCCCCCCGAAAAACACAGCTCTCCCTGTCCTCAGTCTTGTTCATTCACCCTTTATAGACTTGTGGGTAATGCTCAGCCTCAACGGCGTGAGGGTGAGAACATCAAAAGCATTACCCCTGAATCTACGCTTTCTCAGAATGCACTATCCCTCTATCTTTTTCGCGTGGCAAAACCGCAACACATGGAACTCGGCGAAGGCCGGAACATCACGCGCATCCCCATTCTCTATGAGGATCGCTCCGTCATGGCCATTGATAAACCCGCTGGCTGGCTCCTCGTCCCCTTCTCCTGGCAACGCACGCAGCGAAATCTCCAAGCCGCGGTCACGTCCTCCATCTCCGCTGGTCACTTCTGGGCACGCTCGCGTAATCTGAAGTTCCTCCGCCACGTCCATCGACTCGATGGCGACACCAGCGGCATCCTCCTTTTCGCGAAAAGCCTCGGCGCCGTGGATACCTACAGCGACCTCTTCGAAACCCGTCAGATGGAGAAAACCTATCTGGTCGTCGTCCACGGCGTTCCCAAGCAAACCGAATGGACCTGTACCGCCAAGCTCGCTTCCGATCCGCAACAGGTCGGGCGCATGCGTGTGGATAACAAAGAGGGCAAAGACTGCGAAACCTCTTTCCGCGTCCGTGATACCAATGGCACCTGGAGCCTCGTCGAAGCCTTCCCAGTGACCGGTCGCACACATCAGATTCGTGTCCACCTATTAGATTCGGGTCATGCCGTCGTAGGCGATGATTACTACGGCCCCGACGCTGGCGATGGCCATAAACACCTGCCACCTCAACGCACCCCCTACCCCTTAGGCCTCCGCGCCGCCACTCTCGCCTACTTCGATCCTTTCCTACGCAAGAACACCCGCATCAAGGCTCCGATGGACGACTTCATCACCGCCTTCGGTTTCCAACCTCCTCCTAAACCAACCAAGCCGGAGGCACGCACTGGTCCCCATCTGAAAACTGAAAACTGAAAACTTAGAACTCTTTCCTCATTCCTTCGTCATTCTTTGGCCGTATGGCTCGATGTGTACCAAGACATCCTCCACCTGTGGCATCGCACTTTTGATCCTGTCTTTCACCTGATGTGCGATATCATGAGCGCTCAAGACGGTCATCTGCGGGTCCACTTGCACATGAATATCCACAAAGAGATGTGGACCCGCTTTGCGGATCAGACACTTCTCAATATCTTTCACGCCCTCCACTGCTCCGCCCAAAGACCTCACTTGCCTCTCGATCTCTGGATCCGCTTTGACATCCATCAATTCATTGGCGGCATTACGAAAAAGTCGTGAACCATTCCAGCCAATGATACCCGCAGCAAAAAACGCAGCCCAATCATCAGCCGCTTCGTAGCCTGGACCACCGAGCAAGGCCACAGCGATGCCGATGAAGGCGGCAGCGGAAGTAAGCGCATCGCTCCGATGATGCCAGGCATCCGTCTCCACAGCCGTGCTCTCAACCGTGGCCGATTCCTTTAGCACATGACGAAAAAGGGTTTCCTTCACCAACACGACGCCAAGCAAAACGATCAAGGTGAATGGAGCGGGCATGGAATGCGGCGTGAGAATCTCCCGGACCGCCGTGATGCCGATCCAGACGGCGGCAAAGATGAGCATCGTGGACACCACAGCAGCCGCGATCGGTTCGGCTTTGCCATGACCGTAGGGATGATCCTTGTCCGCCGGCTCCTTCGCCACTACCAACCCGCGCCACACGATCACCGAGCTGAATACATCCGCCAGCGATTCCACCCCATCCGCAACCAAGGCATGCGAATGCCCCACCACACCGGCGATCGTCTTGCCTGCGGCCAATACCGTGTTCACGATCATGCCGATGAATGTCACCCGTAGACTGCGCTGTAAACGATCCATTTCCATGCGACCAATAGCTTTGTCACTCTACCATTCCATCTCCCCCTCGGTAATGGCAAGCCAGTCAATGTTAGGCAAACCAATGAATTTGCCTCCTCCGCACTTCGTCAAACCCCGAGATTTCGGTCACGATTCACAGGCCTTTTGCATTGACCGCCCATCGCTCAAAACTAACATTCACCTCCATCGCTATGACCCGGTTCAAAACGTTGCCATTTTTGTTCTCTTTGCTGCTCTGCACCGCCTGTGCCACTACGGATAAAGGTGCTTCCACCCCCCGCAAAACCACTGGCGTCAAGATTACTAAGGATGATACCGCGCTCAGCATCAAAGTGAACGGTGCCCTCTTCAGCGTTTACAACTACAATGCCGACGGCGCGAAACGCCCCTACTTCTATCCCGTCTACGGTCCCAGCGGCAAACTGACCGTTCGCAACTGGCCGATGAAGGAAGTGCCCAACGAAGAACGAGATCACCCGCACCATCAAGGCATCTGGTTCGGCCATCGCGAGGTCAACGGCATGACCTTCTGGGATAACAACACGAACGGTGGCTACCAGGTCCACGAGAAGTTCGTCGATATCAGTAGTGGCAAGAAAGCGGGCCAGTTCACCGAAAAAGTCCGCTGGGATGATAAGGATGGCAAGGAAGTCTGCCGCGATGTCCGCACCATCACCATCCTGAACAAGCCCGAGGGCTACTTCATGGACTTCGAGATCACCCTCTTCGCTACCGGCGGCAAACTCCATTTCGGCGATGACAAGGATGGTCTTATGGCCATCCGCGTGGCCGAATCCATGCGCCTGAAAATCCCGAACGAATGGAACAAAGCCAAGTCCGGCACTAAAGCAGGTGAAGGCCACATCGTCGTAAGCGATGGTTCACGCGATGATTCCGCCTGGGGCAAGAAAGGCCCTTGGTGCGATTACTACGGCCCCGTTAACGGCGAGACCATCGGCGTCGCCATCTTCGATCACCCGGACAACCTCCGTTATCCCACCTGGTGGCACGTTCGTGATTATGGCCTCTTCGCCGCCAATCCCTTCGGTAAACGCCATTTCGAGAAGCTTGCCGACACCAAGGCGGGCGACTTCGAACTCCCCGCAGGCAAAAGCATCACCTTCAAATACCGCTTTTACTTCCACAAAGGCGATGAAAAGCAGGCCCGCGTGGCCGATCATTACGCCGATTATCTGCGCGAAACCTCTTTGCGCCTGACCAGCCGTTGATTTAGACTGTCCCCATTCTCCTATGAAGAACCAAACACGTCGTAACTTCTTGAAGACCTCCCTCTTCGCCGGAGCCACCATCGCGTGGACCGCGAAGTCCTGGGCGCAAGTCCCGGGTGCCAACAGCTCCATCCGCGTTGCTACTGTCGGCTTCCGTGGCCGTGGTAAAGATCACATCGGCGGCATGCTCAAGCTCGCCCCGGAAGGTGTGAAATACGTCGCCCTGTGCGATGTGGACCAGAAAGTTTTGGATAGCGGCAAAGACGCCTTCGCCAAGATGAAGGAACCGCTGACGGTGGATACCTACACCGACATGCGGAAGATGTATGACCGCAAGGACATCGATGTCGTCACCATCGCCACGCCGAATCACTGGCACGCTCTGGCTGCCATCTGGGCCATCCAGGCGGGAAAAGATGTGTATGTGGAGAAGCCCGTTTCTCACAACGTCTGGGAAGGCCGCAAGATCGTCGAAGCCGCCCGCAAGTACAACAAGATCGTCCAGACCGGCACGCAAAGCCGCTCCAGCCATGCGATCAAGGAAACGATCGCTTGGGTGAAAGCTGGCAACCTCGGCAAGATGAAGGTCGCCCGTGGTCTGTGCTACAAGCCCCGCGCCAGCATCGGAGACACCGAAGGCGCACAAACCGTTCCTGAAACCGTCAATTACGACATCTGGTGCGGCCCCGCCCCGCTCACGCCGCCGATGCGTAACAGCAAGACCTACGGCCCCATCCACTATGAGTGGCACTGGTTCTGGGCTTACGGCAATGGCGACTTGGGCAACCAAGGCATCCATCAGATGGACATCGCCCGTTGGTTCCTCGGCGTCGATCACCTTTCACCCAAAGTGTTCAGCGTCGGTGGCCGTCTTGGTTACAAAGACGATGCCGAAACCCCGAATACACAGATCGTCTATCATGACTACGAAGGCACACCCTTGATCTTCGAAGTCCGTGGTTTGCCCCAAAAGACCGGGGCCAAAGAAATGGACAAATATAAGGGCGGCAGTGTGGCGGTTATCATTGAATGTGAAGGCGGCCACGTCACCGTGCCGAACTACACCAGTGCCACGGCGGTGGATAAGGACGGCAAGACCATCAAGGAATGGAAAGGTGCCACCGACCACTACGATAACTTCATCCAATGCGTGAAGAGCCGCAAGGCATCTGACCTGCACGCGGACATCTGGGAAGGCCACCTCTCCAGCGCCCTCTGCCACACTGGCAACATCTCTTATCGTCTCGGCAAGAAATCCTCGCCGGACGAGATCAAGGAAACCATCAAGGGCAGCCCGGATGCCGTTCCGACCTTTGAGCGCATGGCCGAACACCTCGCTGCCAACGGCGTGGACATCAAGGCTGACAACTTGACCGTTGGTCCCGTGCTCACGATGGACCCCAAGACCGAGAAGTTCGTCGGCAATGCCGAGGCAGACAAGATGCTGACCCGCGAGTATCGCGCGCCTTACGTGGTGCCCGAACGCGTGTAAGCGGAATTCTCTTCAAATCAAAACCGGGTTTCGGCGAAATGCTGAAACCCGGTTTTTCTTTTTCTGAAATCTTACACCTTACGATTTGATGTCACGCAATTGAAACACCGTGCAGCCTACCACCAGAAAGGTCAGGTTGAACCCTGTCAAAATACTCACTGACTCCCAGATTCGCGCCACGGGGATAGGCTGCGCCAGCATAAGCTGCCAGAGGTTAAGATGATAAGTGAGAAACCAATGCTGAATATCTTCAAAAAACGGGATATTCATCAGTATTATGTTCAGAAAAATGAACGAGAGCCCCAGTATGGTTGCTGCTGCGGGTTTCACGTTGAAACAGGAAAACATGAATGCCAAGGTCATGATCGTGGTCGCATTTAACGCCATCATCAACACCGCCCATGTATAATGGATAAGCCCATCGCTCGGCGAAAAAACGCTGAACAAGCCCGGCATAAACGCGAACATCCCTCCCCACGGGAACAGGATTTGTGCAAACAAAACTCCAAATGCCCCCAGACAGATCGCGCAAGAGATGGAGAAGATCACTCCAGCCAGCCATTTGACCATCAACAAACGCAAGCGGCTGATGGGCCGGGACAATATCATGCGCAATGTTCCATCTTCCGCTTCCTTGGCCACCATGTCTCCCCCCACCAAAGATACGTAGAGCGGTAACATCATCATCGCTATGGGGATAAGCATGAGAGTTGCCACCGTCAGACTGGTGATGAACTCTTCCGGAGCATAACCGTTTCCAACCAAGGTGCTCCTCATGTTTTTGAGACCTTGAAATTTCGCGATGAGCACGACTGTGCATTGCGTCAGCAGAAACATCAGGAAGCCAATATACGTCCGCTTCTTCCCGAACAGTTTCCAGAGTTCATTGCGTAATTGCAGCCAAAGCATCTTATGTCCCTCAGTTCTTTTTCCCCGCTGCTTTCACCAGTGATAGATAAAAATCCTCCAGCGTCGCCTGATGCGGTGCCATCTCCTGCACGCGGAACCCTCGTTCCACCACGCACTCCACCAACTGATCCGGCGTGACCTTGTCTGCCAGCGCAAACAGATCTCCCTCCCTTTCATCCACCACCATCCGCATATGCTTCAATTGTGCTCGCAAGCGTTCCGGCTCCGAAGTCCTCAGTCGCACCCAAGTCTTATCCCCGCGCACATCCTTCAAGGTGCCTTCAAACACTTTCACCCCTTTCTGCATCACCGCTATACGCGTGCAAAGTTGCTCCACTTCATTGAGCAGATGCGAGGAAAGCAAAATAGTTAGGCCCAATTCGCGTTGCAGCCGCAAGATCGTCTGCCGCATTTCATGGATTCCCTCGGGGTCCAGACCATCACTCGGCTCATCCAAAATGAGCAGTTCCGGATTCGGCAGAAGGGCTTGGGCCAAAGCCAACCGTGTCCGCATGCCATGCGAATAGGTCCTCACTGCCGCTTTGTCACGTCCCGTCAACCCCACCCACTCTATCACTTCCCGCAAACGCTCCGGCGGAGTAGGTGCTGTGTAATGGCTGAGTATCTCCAAATTCCTCCAGCCACTGAGGTAATCGTAGAAGACCGGCGTCTCGAAGATGGCACCCACTTTTTCCAAAGCCTTCTGACGATGCTGTGTCACATCATGACCGCAGACCCGCACCTCACCCTCTGTCGGCCATACCTGCCCCAGCATCATGCCGATGCATGTGCTCTTGCCCGCCCCATTGTGACCCAGCAAACCAAATATCTCTCCCTTCGGCACGGTCAGATCGATCCGCTCCACGGCAGCCCTTTGCCCGAACACCTTGCGCACCCCTTTGAGCTCGATCACTTGGTTCCCTCCACAGCCAGCAGGTTTTTCAAATGCCCGTCAGCATACAGATAGTTCACCGCTTTATCTTCACCTTTTGCCCGGTGAAACGATTCCTTATCAAAGAACAAAGGCACTTGGTACGATTTGAAATTCATCGAAAAAATACGGAACCGGTCTTCCGCCTGCCCATTCACGAGCACATTCCATGCATAGCTCGAGCCGGTTTGCTGAAAAAGTTGCTTGTCATCCGAGGGGCAACGCCACACCTGGGCCGCACCGACGAAGTTCGAGAGAATCCGATCCGGACTGCTCGGAAAGTTCGTCATGAACGTGTTCGTGCTCACCGGGCGATCATACATCACCGGCATGCGTTGCTTGTTCTGATCCACATAGAGCTGCAAGCCGATGCCCAGTTGCCTCAGATTGCTCAGACACTGAGTGGCTTTCGCTGATTCCTTGGCTTTGGAGATCACCGGCAAAAGCATGGAAACCAAAATACCGATCACCGCGATCACCACCAGCAACTCCACCAAGGTGAAAGCTTTATGGGATGTGCGATGTGCTCTCATGCTTAACGCCGGAACAACCGGCCGCTCTCCATTGTTTTCTGCAACTCTTCCATGAAAGGTGCCAGCTCGGCCTTCGTCTGGGCTGAACTGTCTTTGTAAAAAGAGTTCAACCCCATCTTCATCACCTTCGCTTGAAGTTCCGGCGTCAATTCCGGTTCACGCTCACGCCGTTTGGCTTTTTCTTTGCTCTTTTCATCACCTGCAGATGCCATCTCCGTATCTTGCTCTTCGCGCGCTTTCTTCATCCGCTTGATCGCCTCACTCACCGCTTTCTGCCGCTTGTCCTCCGGCATTTCTTCAAACGCCGTCATCATCTGTTTGAAGCCCGTCGGCAATGTATCCTCCAAAAATTGCTCCTTCTCCGCATCGGTCATCTGCTTGAAAAGCCGCCCCCATTCATCATCCATCCGGGCACGCCGACGGTCTTCGTAACCAAGTGCATTCAACATGGCGGCAAGTTTCTTCAGCCGTTTTAACCTTTCTTCCGGAGAAAGGCTGCTGAGATCGGTGTCATGAAGGGAAGTGACGATCTTTTCCACCGTCACCTTCGCATTGCGCGCGAGGACAAAGCCAGTGATCGCCACCACCCACACCGCCACAAAGACGGATACGGCGATCATCACCACTCGTTTTTGTCTTTGGGTCACAGCCATAGCTTATGCCAAACCAGATTGGATGCCACTGAAAAACTACGATTGCGATTTGCCGAAAAACAAATCTGCAGTTATGCATCCTGTGTGCGACGCTCCTTCTGTCACGCTCTCGACTGGCTGGCCATCCAGTTAGCCTGTCGAAGTCCGCAACGTGGCATCCATCTGCCTGAGCCGCATAATCGCATCACCAACTTGCTGGCTCTTCCCGATTTCTTTTCCGATCAAGTCGCACCATTGGCTGAGATACATTTTGACGGCGATCATCATTTCTCCTTTCCCTCGCCGCTGCCTTGTCCTTGGCCTGCCAATAATACTGTTCACGGCAGGATCTATCGTTCGGAGAACGAGTGGATGAAGCGCCCTGTTGTGCTTCTACTTCACGGTTGGAACGGGGAATTGAATTATGAGCTGCTCTTTCCTTGGATGGGTCGCAGACTGGCTGCGGAAGGTGTGACCGCACTTAGCGTCCTGCTGCCTTATCATGGCAATCGCAAACCGAATGAACCGGGAGCCATCCGTAATTTCATCTGTGATGACGTCGGTTCCGTCCTGGCTGCCGCCCGTCAAAGCATTGCCGACTGCCGCGCACTGATCCGTTGGCTGCATGCGCAAGGCTGTCCTCACATCAGCGTATTTGGATTGTCCTTCGGTGGCTGGCTGACGGGGTTGCTAGCTTGTCATGAACCACTTCTCTCCAGCGCCATCCTAGGCACGCCCATCAATCGCATGGATCGCTCCTTGCGTGAACTTGCCTTTTGCCAGCCCCTTAAGGAAAAACTTGAAGAACACCAACTCGGCGTGACTCAGTTTGATCTCGCTAATCAAAAGCCGCTGCTATCGCCGAAACAGATACTTCTCCTTGAATCCACTCACGACCTGTTCACCCCTGCCGAAGCCGTTGAGGAACTCTGGCAAACTTGGCAGCAGCCGGAGATATGGCGCGTTCCTCACGGTCATATCAGCGTCCTTTTCTCCAGGAAAATCATGACCCAAGTGTGCGATTGGATCGTCCAGCAATCCCAGATCAACAACAAGCCCGCACGATAAGCAAAACAGCCGCCAGAAGTTCATCTGGCGGCTGTCGCTGATAAACTTTTCAGGTCCGCCTAAATCACCGTCCCGCTCGGCACCACGCCATTTTTCGGGATGATGACGATACCATCACGCACATAATAGAGCGGATGATCGATGTCTCCCGTTTTGCCATCAGCAGTGATCGTCACGTTGTCACCGATACGCGCATTCTTATCGATGATGGCATTCTCGATCTTGCAGTTCTTGCCGATACCGATCGGCGGACGCCCCTTCTCGCTGTTCTGCTGGATGGATTCCATGGACTCGTAATAGTCCGAGCCCAGCAGGATACTGCGATGAATACGTGAACCCGCTCCCACCAAACTTCGGATGCCCACCAGTGTGTGGCTGATGCTCGCGTAGTTCAAAATACAACCGTCCGAAATGATCGAGTGGCTTACTTCGGCACCATTGATCTTCGTCGCCGGCAGGAAGCGCGGACGCGTGAAGATCGGAGCCGTCATGTCGAAGAAGTTGAAGCGCGGCAGCTCTGCCGTGAGATCAATGTTCGCATTGAAGAACGAACGGATAGTTCCAATGTCCTCCCAATAGCCTTGGAAGACATAGGAGAACACCTTGTGCGTGTTGATGGCACCCGGGATGATGTGCTTGCCGAAATCCGTCAGATCATTCTCCAGCAATTTCAGCATCACATCACGGTTGAAGACATAGATGCCCATCGACGCGAGAAACAGTTCGCCATCCCCTTCGATGCCCAGCTCGGGATACCAATCTTTTTCCAACACCAACGTATCCTGCACAGCGGGATCTTTCGGCTTCTCGACGAAGCGCGTTATCCGGCGTTCCTCGTTGATCTGCATGATCCCCAATGCGGAGGCATCCCCACGTGCCACCGGTATGGTCGCGATGGTCAACTCCGCACCTGTAGCCTGATGCTGGGCCACGATCTTCGCGAAATCCATGCGATAGAGCTGGTCACCGCTCAAGATCAAGGCGTAGTCGAAATCATGATTGCGGAAATGCATCAAATTCTTCCGCACGGCATCAGCCGTTCCTTGATACCAGGTAGTGTCTGTAAAAGTCTGTTCCGCCGCGAGCAATTCCACGAAGCCACCGGAAAAATGATCGAACTTGTAGGACTGCGAGATATGCCGGTGCAGGGAGGCTGAGTTGAACTGCGTAAGCAAGTATATCTTGTTCACGCCTGAGTTCAGGCAGTTGGAAATGGGGATATCGACCAGACGGTACTTCCCCGCCAACGGCACGGCGGGTTTCGCGCGCTCTTTCGTCAGCGGAAAAAGCCGCGTCCCTTGCCCGCCACCCATGATGATGGCCAGGACTTTCAGAGGTTTACCAGTTGGCACAGCCGTTCCATTGGGCATAGAATCCTTTTTCTTGCGGTTCGTTTGACCGTCTCTATACCCTGCTCTATCAGTTGAGGGCAACGAGATTCGTTTATCTCAATTTGTTCAAAGCTTTATAAATCATGTGCGGAATCATCGGATACGTCGGCAAGCAACAAGCCACCCCCATCCTGCTGGAAGGTCTCCGGCGTCTGGAGTATCGCGGCTATGACAGTGCCGGTGTTGTAGTCAGTCAGAATGGCGACCTTGCAACCCGCAAGAAGAAGGGGAAAATTGATGAGGGCCTCTCACGCCTCGTCACTCAACAACCAGTTCAAGGAAACACTGGTGTAGGCCATACCCGCTGGGCGACCCATGGTGCCCCTTGCGATGAAAACTCCCACCCCCACCTGGATCAATCCGGCAAGATCGCCCTCGTCCATAATGGCGTCATCGAGAACTACGAACGCCTGAAAGCCCGCTTCCTGAAGGCCGGACACATATTTCATTCGTCCACAGATACTGAAGTCCTCGCACATCTGGTTGGCGAACATTACGAAAAGCTGAATGGCCATGCCGCACCTGGTTCCAAACTTGCCCAAGCCGTGGCGAACGCACTCCGTGAAGTGATCGGCACCTACGGCATCGCCGTCATCTGCAAGGATGAACCCGGCGTCATCGTCGGGGCTCGGCGCGGATCACCCCTCATCATCGGCGTGGGCGAAGGTGAAAACTTCCTCGCCAGTGATTCCAGCGCCATCGTCGCTCACACTCAAAAGGTCGTTTACTTGAACGACTACGATGTGGTGACGCTGGATAAGGACGACTTTAAAGTCATCAACCTCGGCACGGACACTGCCAAAGTCCAAATCAGCCAGATCGAGTTCAATGCTGATGCTGTGGAGCGTGGTGAATATGCCCACTTCATGCTCAAGGAGATCTTTGAACAGCCCCGCACCGTGGAAAATGCCATGCGTGGCCGAATCGATCTCGATGAAGCCATGGCCAAATTCGGCGGCCTGAACATGACCAGCGCTGAATTGCGGGGCGTGGACCGTGTCGTCATCTCCGCCTGCGGCACAAGTTGGCACGCAGCTCTAGTGGGTGAATACCTTTTCGAAGAATTTGCCCATTTGCCGACCGAAGTGGAATACGCCAGCGAGTTTCGCTACCGCAACGCTCCCATTGAAAAACACACTCTTGTCCTCGTCATCACCCAATCCGGCGAAACCGCAGACACTCTGGCATGCTTGCGCGAGGCCCGCCGTCGCGGTCACAAAGTTCTGAGCATCTGCAATGTCGTCGGCAGCACGATCGCTCGTGAAGCCGATGGCGGCATCTACCTGCATGCCGGGCCTGAGATCGGTGTCGCCTCTACCAAAGCGTTCACCTCACAGGTCACAGTCCTTACCTTGCTTGCGCTCTACATGGGCCGTCTGCGCATGCTCTCTCATGGTCGCGGCCAGCAGATCATCAAGGCGCTGGAGGCCGTGCCCAAGCAGATCGAATCCTTACTGGCACAGAACGAGCGCATCAAGCAGATCGCCCTCAAGTATTCGCACGTGGAAGACTTCTTCTTCCTTGGCCGCCAATACACCTTCCCCGTCGCGCTTGAAGGTGCCTTAAAGCTCAAGGAAATCTCCTACATTCACGCGGAAGGCTATCCTGCCGCTGAGATGAAGCACGGCCCTATCGCGATGATCGACGAACGCACACCAACCGTGTTCATCATTCCGAGCGATGGCCTCTATGAGAAGACCTACAGCAATCTCCAGGAGATCAAGGCCCGCAAAGGCCCCATCATTGCGCTCGCCACGGAAGGCAACAAGGACATCAGCACGAACGTGGAGGATGTCATCTATCTTCCCGCCACGCTGGAGCCGATCTTCCCTTTGTTGGCCGTTGTGCCGCTGCAACTGCTCTCTTATCACATCGCCGTGGCACGCGGTTGCGATGTGGACAAGCCACGCAATCTGGCTAAGAGCGTGACGGTGGAGTAATCATTTCCTTTCAACCAAGATCCACACCATGGCAACCAATCGCATCGGTATCATCGGCGGCAGCGGCCTGTATCACATCGAGGGCTTCACCAATCAGAAATGGGTGAAGGTCAAGACACCCTTCGGCGATCCTTCAGATGAATTTCTTACCGGCACACTCGCCGGTCGCGAAGTCGTCTTCCTGCCCCGCCATGCTCGTGGTCATCGCATTTTGCCTGCTGAGTTGAATCATCGCGCGAATATCTGGGCGATGAAAAAACTCGGCGTGCACTGGATCATCAGCGTGAGTGCCGTGGGTTCCTTGCAAGCGAAGTATAAGCCGTGCGACATCGTGCTCATTGATCAATTCCTTGATCGCACCAAGCAATCATTAAACCACACCTTCTTCGGGCGCGGGATCGTCGCCCACATCGCCTTTGCCGATCCAATCTGTGAAGAGCTCCGTCAGATCCTTTACAAGACCGCGAAATCCTGTAAAGCGCGCGCACACAATGGCGGCACCTATGTGAACATGGAAGGTCCCGCCTTCAGCACACGCGCCGAATCCCTTACTAATCACGACCTCGGCTACGATGTCATCGGCATGACGAATCTAGGCGAGGCAAAGTGCGCTCGTGAAGCCGAAATCGCCTACGCCACCATGGCGATGGTCACCGACTACGATTGCTGGAAGACGGATGAAGCGCACGTGACCTTGGAAATGGTCATCGAGTATCTCCATCGCAATGCGTCCAAGGCGAAAGAGATCGTCACCAAGGCCATCGCTCAAATCCCGCAAGAACCAAACTGGTCCTGCCACAGTGCGTTACACAACGCCATCATCACAGACAAGAAACTGTGGCCGAAGAAGACAGTGAAAGAACTGCAACCCGTTCTGGCAAAATATCTCTGACCATCACTCCAACGTGTGCCCGGCGACAGTGCACGTGGCTTTATTGGTCAGCGAGTTGATCGCATAATTGCCATTGTTTGGACAGCCGATCGCGTATCGGAAATAAGGTTGCAACTCCGCCATGGTGGGTGTGTCGCCTCCCTCTTTTTGGTGCTCCACAGCCCATTGCTGCTTCACGTTTTCCAACTGCCGCAGATTGGCCAAGCAC
The DNA here is from genome assembly GCA_036405135.1 of Verrucomicrobiia bacterium. Lineage (NCBI taxonomy): Bacteria > Pseudomonadati > Verrucomicrobiota > Verrucomicrobiia > Verrucomicrobiia bacterium. The sequence goes on from DASWYF010000039.1 coordinate 13,173, forward strand.
GTCACCAGTTGAGCACGCTCCCTTGGTTTGGAAACGGTGACAATCGCAATCGCAGCCAACAAGCCCAATATCCCCGCCACAATCATGACCTCGATCAAGGTCATGCCTTGGCAACCCTGCTTTGCGGTTATTCTCACTCTTTGCATGATAGCATTTTACCGGCCAACAAGCCATATGGAATAATTCCAAATGAATCCAGACATCTGCCCCTGTTGTAAAAGATGACAAACAAGATGGCATTCCCTCCATTTTCGTTCTAAGTTGCACAACATGAGCATGTTCCCCGTGAGCCATGAAAAGGAAGATCAGCTCAATCAACGCATGTCTGCCCTGGGAATCAACGAGGCGGACATTGAGGAATCCTTTGTCCGTTCCGGCGGTCATGGCGGGCAGAACGTGAACAAAGTGGCCACCTGCGTCATGCTTTTGCATCGCCCTACCGGCATTCAAGTGAAGTGCCAGGATACCCGTCAGCAAGGCATGAATCGCTTCCTCGCCCGAAAACTCCTGCTCGATAAGATCGAAGCAGAGCGCAAAGGCAGGATTGATGCAGAACGTTCTCGCGTAGAGAAACTCCGCCGCCAGAAGCGCGGTCGCAGTCGTGGTGCCAAACAACGCATCCTCGCAGACAAAGCCCGCAACTCCGTGAAGAAAAGTTTTCGACGCCGTCCAGCCGATGATTGACGTAGCCGCCGAAGTAATAAGGCGGAACTAACTGACCCCTATGAAAAAGCTGCTCTCCCTTCTGATGATGCTTTTCACCACCAGCATCCTCGCACAACAACCCGCTCCCCCTCGTCTCATCGTCCGAGCCGATGACATGGGCTACTCTCACGCTGGCAACGAAGCCATCTTGAAATCCTATAAGGAAGGCATCGCCACCTCCGTCGAGATCATCGTCCCCTCCCCGTGGTTTCCTGAAGCCGTGAAACTCCTCACCGAAAACCCGAATGTCGATGTCGGCATCCACCTCGCCCTCACGGCGGAATGGGACAATGTGAAATGGCGACCTCTCACCGATTGCCCCAGCCTCCGCGATCCCGATGGTTACTTCTTCCCTATGGTCTATCCGAACAAAAACTATCCCGGCCGCTCCATCGCCGAGAACGCGTGGAAGCTCGAAGACATCGAGCAAGAAGTCCGCGCCCAAATCAAGATGGCCAAGAAGAAAATCCCTCGCATCAGCCATGTCTCCGCACACATGGGCTTCACCTCGCTTGATCCCAAAGTGCGCGCCCTCGTCGAACGCCTTAGTAAAGAATACGGCCTCATGTTCGACACCGCCGGAGCCGATGTAAAACGCGCCACCTACCTCGGCCCCAAGAAAACTTCGGCAGAGAAAATCACCAGCTTCATCAAGATGATTGAAAGCCTCGAACCCGGAAAAACCTACCTCTTCGTCGATCACCCCGGCCTAGCCCCCCCGAAGTCCGCGCCATCCATCACCTAGGCTACGAGGATGTAGCGATAGACCGACAAGGCGTCACCGACACCATGATCAGTCCCAAAGTAAAAGAAGCCATCAAAACTAAAGGAATCCAATTGATCAGCTACAAAGATTTGAAAAAGTGATGCTCTTGCAGGAAGTAAATTTTACATCTTGGCAGGCACATTAAGATTCATTCAAATCACAGCATGAGGTTGTTGTTCCTCCTGATATTTTGCAGCTCACTCGCTGGCGCTCATGCGCAAACGGAAAACGATGCTGTCGCGCAAAGGAATTCTGAGCTCAGGCTGTTGCGGGCCCGCGCTGTCAAAGGAGATCCCGAGGCCCAAACGCGATTGGGCATGAAACATTCCTATGGCGATGGCATTGCCCAGAATGAAGCGGAAGCAGCCATATGGTTTCGCAAGGCTGCACTCCAAGGCAATCCGCTGGCCCAGTATGAACTGGGAGTTTTACACACCCTCGGAGGCGGTGTTGTCAAAGATTATGATGAAGCGTTCAAATGGTTGCGCATGTCCGCCGATCAAGGTCATCCGGACGGAATGATGGCATTAGGGCTCGCATACAGTTTTGGGCGGGGCACAGCCAAGAATGACGCGGAGGCTGCCAAATGGTACCGGCAGGCCGCAGAGAAAGGCAACGCACAGGCCCAGCAAAACTTGGGCACAGCTCTACTGAACGGGCTCGGTGTGCCAATCGATGAAATCGAAGGAATCAAGTGGGCACGTAAAGCAGCGGACCAAGGACGCGCCGATGCACAATATAACATGGGTGTCGCTTGTCGCGATGGGCTTGGTGGCACGAAAATCGATACGTCTGAAGCAGTGAAATGGTTCCGCATGTCAGCCGTTCAGGGACTCGCTGACTCTCAGATGAGCCTTGGTGCATGCTATGAGACTGGAACAGGTGTCGCCATAGATTGGGCGGAATCGGTCAGGTGGTATCGCATGGCTGCGACACAAAACAACATTGAGGGCCAATTCTACCTCGGCAGGGCTTATACTTATGGTTCCGGGATAGCCAGAGACGAGGCCGAAGGGGCCAAATGGTTCCGCAAAGCCATTGCTCAAGGACATACCCGTGCCATGTATGAGCTGGCGCTTATGTACCGCTCAGGCCGCGGAGTGCCTGAAAATGATGAAGAAGCTCTAAAGCTCCTGCAACAGTCTGCCAAAGAAGGCTACGATCAGGCAGAAGCATTCATTGGTTCCTTGTATCTCAGGGGAGATTCAGTCCCTAAAGACGAACGTCTTGGCTTGGAATACCTGAATAAGGCGCTCGCCAAAGATTCCTCAGAAGCCAAATATTTTCTCGGGGTCGCTTACGCAGAGGGGTTAGGTGTCCCTAAAGACAACACCAAAGCCATCCACTATTTTAAACAATCGGCAGAACAAGGATACCACACCGCTCGCGTGATATTAGGCGATTGTTATTCGCGAGGCGCCGGCGTTTCTCAAGACCACATCGAATCGGTGAAATGGTATCGCCTCGCAGCAGAACAAGGTGACCGCGAAGCCCAGTTCCAACTAGCCAAATCCTATCGCTTCGGCATCGGGGTTCAGAAAGATGAAGTCGAAGCGGGAAAGTGGAATCTACAAGCAGCGAACCAGCACCATGGTGCGGCACAGTATCGACTGGGGCTCATGCATGCCGCTGGCGAAGGAGTGCCGAAAGACTTCGTGCAAGCCTACAAATGGCTTTTGCTCGCTAAAAAAAATGAAGAAAAAGAGCCGCAAGTAGGAATGGCTGCATTGAATCATGCAATCTCTGACATAGAGAAATCACTGACTGAAGAACAGATCGCCCAAGCTCAAAAGCTTTCACGTGAATTTAGAACAGGCCGCGTAAAGTAAGTGATATATCGACGAAACCCACGCCATCCTCGTATATCAACAGGGTGAAAAAGTGGTGGGCTGGGCGAGACTCGAACTCGCAACCAACGGCTTAAAAGGCCGCTGCTCTACCATTGAGCTACCGGCCCACCGAAGAGGGGCGAAAACTAAGCTCCAAACGCCTCAAGCGCAAGCATCATTTCTTGGGGCCTTTTAAAAAATCAGCGGATTATCCTTAAAATATTCCAGCCGTTGTAACAGGCTAATTTGTCACCCTGCCGGGTTCTCTTACCCCGTTTCCTTTTCGATTAGTCAAGGAATCCCCCAAATCTTCCCGAGCCAGCTCTGCCAACTGCTGCAATCGCACAACGATTTCCGGGTTCTTGGCAGCCACATTCGTCGTTTCACTCAAGTCATTCTTTAAATCGTACAGCTCCAATTCTGTCTTCGCATTTTGATACTCTGCCGGCTTGCCGTCCGTGCCGCCAGATTTGTCACCCAGCGTGCGATATGTATGCGGGAAGAACAGCTTCCACTGTCCGCTGATCACGGCTTGAAGCTGGTTGTTCGCGTAGTAGATGTAATACGCCTCATGCGGACTCTTCGCCTGCGCATCGCCCTTTAGGAGAGGCCAGATATCTTTCCCATCGATCTTCTTCTCAGGCAGCGGTGCTCCCACCAATCCCGCAATCGTCGGTAACAGATCGATAGTCATCGTTGGAATTTCACTCACACGGTTCTGCGGAATCTTTCCCGGCCAACGCGCGATGAACGGAACCCGCACACCACCTTCCCACGACGTCCCCTTGCCTTCTCTCAAAGGCCCTGCTGAACCTGCATGCGTTCCATAAGAAAGCCACGGTCCGTTATCCGATGTAAAGATCACCAGCGTGTTCTCATCCAACCCATTCACGCTGAGCGTTCGCAAAATCTCCCCCACCGACCAATCAATCTCCATCAGCACATCTCCGAGCACACCCTTCTCCGATTTGCCTTTGAACTTGTCGGAAACATAGAGCGGCACATGCGGCATATTATGCGCCACATACAGGAAGAACGGTTTGGCCTTGTTCTTCTCAATGAATTTCACCGCCCGTTCCGTATACCAAGTCGTAAGCTGTGTCTGATCTTCGGGTGTCAGCTTGGGATTCACCACCTTGTCTCCTTCGATCATCGGCAAGTCAGGCCAACGCTTTTTCTTCGGAGAATCGTCCGGCAGATCAACCACCTCCGGGTGGAACGGCCACATATCGTTGGAATACGGGATTCCGAAATACTCTTCGAAACCCTGTTTCACCGGCAGCAATGAAGGATGATCGCCCAGATGCCATTTGCCGAACATGCCTGTGGCATAACCTTTTTGCTTCACTACCTCGGCGATGGTCATTTCAGAAGGATTCAACCCCACTTTCGCTCCCGGCCCTAACGCGCCATGGATGCCCAGACGGTTGTTGTAACATCCCGTGAGCAATGCCGCGCGGGAAGCGGAACACACCGCTTGGCTCACATGAAAGTTGACGAAGCGAATCCCCTCCTTCGCCATACGATCAAGGTTTGGTGTTTTAAAACCCCTGCCACCGAACACGCCGACATCCGCATAGCCCAAGTCATCCGTGAAGATGATGACCACATTAGGCGGGCGTGTCTCCGCCCTGATTGCCGAATTACCGATCCACAAGCCAACCACCAGCAACAGACACAACACTGTCAGTCGCCGTCCGACAAAGGGCAGATGAGTCCCGGTTTTGCTCATTTGCCTATTTTGCTTCTGCGGACTTCTCCGCGGCCGGAGCCGCATCTTCAGTCGAAGCATTGATTTGCAATAACGCGCCTTGCGCTGCTCCGCTGATTTCCTCGTTTCGGGATTTGGCAAGTTTTTGAAGGATTGGCAAAGCCTCTTTGGACTTGGCACCATATGAGCCTAGTGCGGACGCCGAGTTCGCCACCACACCAGTATCTTTGTCATCCAGCAAGGCAATCAAAGCTGGGATCGCCATTTCTGGATTCACTTGAGCCTTGCCCACCGCTTTCGCCATCCAGCTCCGAGTATTGCCGTCGGGGTCTTGCAACCCTTTCATCAGGGCATCCGAGGCGGAAACACCTTCGCCTGTTTTCATGCGGGCAAACGCTGCAGCGGCCATCGCGCGGACTTGAGCATCACTGCTCTTAAAACTTTCAGTCAATGCCGGGATCGCATCTTTTCCGATGGATGCCAATGCGCCAGCCGTATCCAGACCGGCATCCTTGTCACCCAGCAACGGGATCAACTGCGGGATGATGGGTGCCGCCGAAGCGCCCAGAAATGAAATCGCCCGGTTGGCGCTCAATCTCAAACCATAGGCCGGTACATACTCTACTTTCAACACAGTTGACCATTTTTGACGTTCCTCCGAATCTTTAGCGTTCATCATGCCTGCCAGGTGCGGCAAAAATTCTTTCACATTGCTTTGCAACGACTGCTTCGCCTTCTCCCGGACCGCCCCATCACGCGAAGCCAGTTCCTCAGTCCACACCACCACACGTTTCCCCTCCACCTTGGGGCCGCTCAAGTTCGAAACCACCACTCCATATCCGATGGCCAGAATGGCAACGAACACGATGACACCAATGATAAAGGGCTTTTTCATGATTTCGTCCTTAATGCGTCAAACCGCCTTTTCCGACAAGCAAATCTTCTCGTCTGGGCCATAATGGCTTAATTTTATTTCTTGCGGCAAGTCGTGATGATGGCCCCGATCACCAGCGCATTCCCCACCCAAAACCACAAACTGGCTCCTGCAGCACTGCTCTGCAGATATTTCCCACCCCAATCATACAAGAGCAGCAACCCGGCCGCGCCGATACCGAAAGCCCGCCACCAGCGCGCCCCATCCCAGATCGGATGCGCCACCATGAGCAGTATGGCCATCAATAGTATCAGCGATCTCCCAGCCGGAAACTTGTTGATATGCGCCCATGAAAGCAAAAACGTGTTCGCCCCCGGCAACTTCACTTTGAGTTTACCATCCACGCGTTGGAAATTTTTATCCGCCTGTGGGCTCATCACCTCGTTCGTCTTGGTTGCCACCCATACATGACTGAGATTCCCCACAATCCGAACCTCCTCAAATCCGCGTGACTTCAGAATGCTCGCGGCTAAAACTGCCAGTCCGTCACAATCTTCCCTTTTGCTCTCCCATACTTCCGTCACAGTCGGCCAGTAATCTGTGTTGCCCCAGACATCCCAATCGTAACCATACTTCACCTCGCGATACACAAACCGCTCCACCGTCTTCAACTCCTCCAATTTCGTTCCATCCGGCTTCAACTGTTCATCGATCTTCTTATTGATTTCCACCATGAAGGGCACATCCGTTTCGATGAGCGAATCCGGATTCTTCCAGCGCGGAAATTGTTTCACCAACTGATCTGGTCGCGGAAAGAAAACCGCCAGCGTGAACAGCCCAAGCAAGAGCGCCTTGATGAAAACGCGTTTCCCTAAAGGCTGCACCGCCAGCCAATCCCACGCGGATTTAAGCCGTTGCTTCAAGCCTTCGCCTCCAAGTAACCGCGCAACGTCGCTAAGTCCTTGCGATACGCCTCTCGCAACACCTTCACATCTTCCGGCAAAGGATACTCCACATGCAGCAAGATCGGCGGGTGATAGCCGCTCGCCTTCACCATCTGATAAAACTTCGGATTCACCATCCCCTCACCGAGCGGCACGTTCTGCGCCACCTTGCCCTGCCACGCAAAATCCTTCGCATAAACCAGGCCGAGATGCGATTTGATGAGATTGAAATTCAACTCCCAAGCCGTCCCGCCTTCCACCGTCGCATGCCGGATATCAAACGCGATGGCGATGCGCTTCGGATCATACTCCTTGAACAAACTGTAGATATCCCACACAGCTGCACCGAAATAACTCGCCCCTGAATGCACCTGATAAAGAGCCGTCAGCCCCAGCTCCTTGTTCAATGCCACGATGTCCTTCACCACCGGCCGCATCGCCTCCACCTGCGCCGCGATCGGCTTCTTCAAATCATACTTCCACGCTCCCAAGCGATACCGCTTCACCCCCAACTTCGCCGCTATCTTCAACACCTTCTGCGATAACGGATCAGATACATCCGTTATCGCCGTCGTGAGTTCCGTGATCTCCAACTTCCTTTGCTTCAACACCTCCACCAGTTTCGGCAAATCTTCTTCCACGCGCTCTGGCAAGACACGACCTTTGGGCCTCACCGTCGTCGCCACGCCCATGAAACCCAGCTCCGCCAGCATATCCGCCATCTGTTCCGCAGTTAGATGCTGCATCGCCTTCTCAAACGCCGCGATGGGATATGCCTTCTCTGCCGCCAATGAACTCAGTGGAAAATTCGCGATCGCTGCCGAAGCGACAGCCGCACGCTCAAGAAAATTTCGCCGAGAAACGTGTTCGCTATGGGAAAGCATGCCTCTCTTTTAGCAGCACAGAAACAACGTCCAAGGCAAAAGCACCGCAGCCGCCCTCGACTGCTTCCTCCATGTAGTGGGACAGCGCCACCGCATGCAGTGCCCCGTACCTCTGGTCGGGGTCCAGTCTCCCCAGCTTAACTCAGCCTCCGAATTTGCTCACCCGTTCTCAACCCCTCACTCAACTCTCTCACCGTCTTCCCCTGCCCGACCAAAACCAACTCCGGCGCAATCTCCGCCAGCGGCACCAGCACAAACTGCCGCAGATGCGCCCGTGGATGCGGCACCACCAACGCCGCCGTATTCCTCTCCTCATCCCCAAACACAATGATATCCAGATCCAACGGCCTCGCTTCATTCATCACCTTCTTCGGCCGCCGCCCAAACTCCTTCTCCAACGCCTGCAACTTCTCCAGCAAACTCGCCGGCGTCTCACTAGCTCTCGGCACCAAGCCCACCACCGCATTCACAAAATCCGGTGAACCCGGCGGACAATCCACCGGCGAAGTAGCCCATAGTGAAGAAAGCAAAAGCGGCTGGTCTGATAACTCAGCCAGCCGCTTCATCGCTTCCGTTAAGATTTGGACAGAATCACCTAAGTTGGACCCCAGTGCAATGTAAGCCCTTTCGATGTTGGACGTTCGATGTTTTGGCCAGCCGGTGCAACCGGTGTTCGATGTTTTTGAATTACTCAAGATTCGAAATCAAACCGATCGCATCCAAATGTTCTCCCTCTCCTCTAATGAGGAGAGGGCCGGGGTGAGGAGTGAGCGAGCCAAGCGCTACCCACTACTTCAACCCCAACACATCCTGCATGCTATAAATCCCCGGTGCTTTGCCCACGACCCACTGCGACGCGCGCAATGCCCCGTTCGCAAACGTATCGCGGCTCGACGCCTTGTGCGTCAACTCCACCCGCTCGCCGATGGCCGCGAACATGACCGTGTGATCACCCACTACATCGCCGCCGCGCACCGCATGGATGCCGATCTCGCTGCTCGTGCGCTCACCCACGATGCCCTTGCGCCCATGCCGCAATTCTTCCTCAAGCTGCACCTTGCGCACATCGCCGAGGATTTCCAGCAACGTCGTCGCCGTGCCGCTCGGAGCGTCTTTTTTCAAGCGATGATGCATCTCCACCACTTCGAGATCGAAGCTCGGTCCGAGGATTTCCGCCGCCTTGCGCGTAAGCCAGAACAGCGTGTTCACGCCCGTGGAATAGTTCGATGCCCACACAATGGGGATCGACGCCTTGCACGCCGTGATGCGCTTCTTGTCTTCCTCGTTATGACCCGTCGTGCCGATGACCAACGCCTTCTTATGCTCCACGCACAATTCTGCGATGCCCGCCGTCGCATTGTGAAAGCTGAAATCAATCACCGCATCGCACTTGTCGATGATCGTACTGATATCATCGCCTTGATCGATCAGGCCGACGACTTCCAACCCCGCAATGTTCTTCGCGCAAGTCTGCAAGGCCACACCCATGCGGCCCTTCGCGCCCGTGATGATAATCTTCGTCGTGCTCATACGCGCTCCTACTTACTTGATCACTCCACACTGCTTCATCGTCGCCGTGAGCACTTCCTGGCTCTTCGGCGCGAGCGACACCAACGGCAACCGCACGCCACCTTCGATGACACCCATCATCTCCAACGAGGCCTTCACCGGCACCGGGTTGGATTCGATGAACAGGTTCTTGAACAGCGGATAATACTTCGTGTGCAGCTTCAGCGCTACAGCGGGCTTGCCTGCGGCGAACGCATTGACCATCTGGCTCACCTGCTTCGGGATCACGTTGGACGCTACACTCACCACGCCATCCGCACCGACGGCCATAAAGGTCAGCGTCAACGAATCATCACCGCTCAGGATGACGAAATCCTTGTCCACCACCTGGCGCAACTGGCTCACGCGCTCCGGCGTACCGCCCGCTTCCTTGATGCCCACGATATTCTTATGCGCATCGGCCAGGCGCTTCACCGTGTCGATGCCGATCTCGATGCCACAACGGCCGGGAATGCTATAGAGCACCAGCGGCAGCTTCGTGGCCTTCGCGATGGCGGAAAAATGTTGGAACAGGCCTTCCTGCGTCGGCTTGTTGTAATACGGCGCGACTTGCAGGGAACCATCCGCGCCCACTTCCTCGGCGCGCTTCGTCAGATAGATCGCTTCCTTCGTGGAATTGGCGCCCGTGCCCGCCATCACCTTGACCTTGCCCTTGGCGAATTTCACCGCCAGCTCGATGATGCGGATATGTTCATCATAATCAACGGTCGGCGACTCGCCCGTGGTGCCCACAGGGACGATACCATCGACGCCACCTTTGATCTGGAGCTTGATGAGGCGCTCCAGCGCAGCTTCGTCGAGGACGCCATTCTTGAACGGCGTGACAATCGCAGTATAGGTTCCAGTAAACATTTTAGTTACAAATGGAGGGCGAGATTTGGGCAAATCCCCCCTTTTGGCGAGTGTTTTTTCACACGCATTCCGTCCCTTTTACCCCTCTTTCGCATTTCCAACCGCCTCCGCCTCAGTTACAACCATGGCCATGTCAACCCGTTGTCTCGCCCTCGGCCTGGCTCTCCTGACCGCCAGCCCGCTTCTAGCCGCCCCTTTTGCTGACAATCTCGTGGTGCAAGGCGTGCCGCAAATCACTGCCGAACTACAAAAGGAAGTGGGCCGTTATCTGGAATTCCGCGGGGCTGGCATGGCGGATTGGCACCCGACCAAACGCGAAATGCTCATTGCCACGCGCTTCGCCGATACCCCCCAGCTTCATTATGTGAAGTTCCCCGGTGGTAACCGCAAGCAGATGACCTTTCTGTCCGAACCGATCGGTGGCGGCTCGTTCAAGCCCAAGACGGGTGAATTCATCGTCTTTGCCCAAGACAAGGGCGGCAATGAGTTCTATCAATTCTACCGGTTCGATTTAAAGGATGGTCGGATCACATTGCTCACGGATGGGGCCTCACGCAACACGGGTGCCAAATGGTCCACCAGCGGCAAGGAGATCGCCTATACCTCCACACGTCGCACGGGTCGCGATAATGACCTCTATCTGATTAATCCCGCTAATCCAAAGAGTGATCGCAAGCTCATCGACCTCAAGGGCGGTGGCTGGGGCGTGGCGGATTGGTCGCCAGATGATCAGAGCATCCTGCTCGCGGAATACGTCTCCATCAATGAGAGCTACCTGCACAAGCTGGACATCGCCACGGGTAAGATAGAACTGCTCACGCCGAAAGGTGCGACCAAGATCGCTTATGGCGGGGCCAAGTTCACGAAAGATGGCAAGTGCCTGATCGTCACCACGGATCAAGATTCCGAGTTTCAACGCCTTGGCCGATTCGATCTCGTTACGAAGGCATTCACGCCTTACACCTCGCATATCAAGTGGGATGTGGATGAGTTCGAGTTGTCCAAGGATGGCAATACCATCGCACTGGTCACGAATGAAGACGGTGCGGGCATCTTGCGCTTGATGGACGCCAAGACAGGCAAGGAACATAAGACGCCGAAACTGCCCATCGGCACCGTCTCCAGCCTGAACTGGCATGAGAACAATCGTGATCTCGCCTTCAACCTTAGCTCTTCTAAAGCGCCGTTCGATGTCTATTCATTGGATGTGAAGGATGGCAAGGTAGAGCGCTGGACGGAGAGCGAAACAGGCGGTCTTGATTCTTCCACCTTCTCGGAACCGGAGATGATCCGCGTGAAGAGCTTCGATGGCTTGGAAGTCTCCGGCTTTATCTATCGCCCGGATGCGAAGAAGTTCCCCGGACCGCACCCGGTCATCGTGTCCATCCACGGCGGACCGGAAAGCCAGTCGCGCCCGCGCTTCCAAGCGCGCTTGAACTATTACCTGAACGAGATGGGCATCGCCCTGCTCTACCCGAACGTGCGCGGCTCAGCGGGTTACGGGAAAACATTCCTCACGCTGGACAATGGTTTCAAACGCGAGGATTCGGTGAAAGATATCGGCGCGTTCCTCGACTGGATCGACCGTGATGGCAAGCTGGACAAGCAACGCATCGCCGTGATGGGCGGCAGCTATGGCGGCTACATGACGCTCGCGTGCATGGTGCATTACAATGACCGCATCCGCTGCGGCAATGACATCGTGGGCATCTCGAACTTCGTCACATTCTTGAACAACACTCAGGATTATCGCCGCGATCTGCGCCGCGTGGAATACGGTGATGAGCGTGATCCCAAGATGCGCGAACATCTGGAGAAAATTTCACCGAATCGCAATGCGGATAAGATCAAAAAGCCGCTCTTCGTAGTGCAAGGCCAGCAAGACCCGCGCGTGCCTTACACGGAAGCAGAGCAGATGGTGGAAGCCATCCGCAAGAATGGCGGCAAGGTCTGGTACATGATGGCCACGGACGAAGGCCACGGCTTCGGAAAAAAGAAAAACGCGGACACGCAATTCCTTGCGACAATCATGTTTTTGCAAGAGAACTTGTTGAAGTAAGCCTATGCTGAACACACCTAAACGCACCCGTCACTTCGCGAGCGATAACTACGCCGGCATTTGCCCGGAGGCTTGGAAAGCATTGGAGGAAGCGAACACAGGCCATTGCCCCGCATACGGTGAAGATGAATGGACTCGCAAAGCGTCCGATCTCATCCGCGAGATCTTTGAAACGGAGTGCGAGGTGTTTTTTGCGTTCAGCGGCACGGCGGCGAATTCCCTCTCGCTCGCATCCACCTGCCAATCGTATCACAGCATCATCGCACATGAGACGGCGCATATCGAGACGCATGAGTGCGGTGCGCCGGAGTTCTTCTCCAACGGCACCAAACTACAACTCGTCTCCGGCCCGAACGGCAAGATGAGTGCGGCCTCCATCGAGCACGTCATCACGCGCCGGAACGACATTCATTATCCGAAGCCCAAGGCCATCAGCCTTACGCAATCGACGGAGTTCGGCGCGGCTTACACACCGGATGAACTGAAGGCGATCTGGTCCGTGGCGCGAAAACATAACGTGAAGATCCAGATGGATGGCGCGCGCTTCGCCAATGCCGTCGCCTCGCTCGGTGTGAAGCCCAAGGAGATCACCTGGCAGACGGGCGTGGACGTCCTCTGCTTCGGCGGCACTAAGAACGGTCTGCACGTCGGTGAAGCCATCGTGTTCTTCAACAAGCAGATGGCAGCGGAGTTCGACTATCGCTGCAAACAGGCCGGTCAGCTTTGTTCCAAGATGCGTTTCATGTCTGCGCCGTGGCTCGGTGTGCTACAGAACGGCGTCTGGCTCAAGCACGCGCGTCACGCGAATGCTATGGCCAAGTTGCTGGAATCCAAGCTGCGCGACCTGCCCGGCCTGCGCCTCGAAGTGAAGACGGAGACGAACATGGTCTTCGTGGAAATGCCTAAATCGGCCATCGAGGCGATGTATGCGAAGGGATGGAAATTCTACACCACGTTCGGGGATTGCGGCTGCCGATTGGTCTGCTCATGGGATACGACGACGGAGGATATCGAATCCTTCATCGGCGATCTTACCCCACTGCTTTAAAGGCCGACTTCGAACACATCCAATATCTCGCGCATGGCTTCCATGAGGCGCACGATCTTACCGCCAATGGTGTGCACCAAGAAGCTTCATCGACATCAGCAATAGTCCTACTGCACCCTTTGTATCCGCTTAAAACGGCTCGATTCGATCTGCTCCATCTTGCCGTCCTTCAACTGCACGATAAGTGCAGCCGTGTTCGTCTTTTCCTCGATGAATTTCATCCCCTTCTCAGCACCCAACACACTGGCAGCTGTATCAAAGGCATCGCTGTCGGTCGCATGTTTCGCGATGACGGTCACTCCGATCCGCTCGCGCAAGCCGATGCCCGTCTTTGGATCCACGATGTGCGAGTAGCGCTGACCATCGATCACCGTGAACTGCTCGGTATCGCCCGAAGTGGAAAGGCCGCAATTCTTCACGCTCACAATGCGCGAGTGCTTGCCCTCGGCTGCATCAATGGAATCGATGCCGATATTCCAGCCTTCACGTCCGGGCGGCGCATCACCGATCGCCAAGTCCCCGCTCGCTGCCACCATGGCGCGAGTTATCCCTTGCTGCTTCAACACTTTGAGAGCTTCTTCTGCTGTGTAACCTTTGGCGATGCCACCTAAATCCAACACCATGTCCGGCTTGAGCAATGTTGCGGTACGTTTTTTGGCATCCAGTTTCAGATTCTGATAACCGGAAGCTAACTTAGCAGCCGCGATGAATTCTCCCGGCGGCAATTCCCGCTGACGTCTCGCCCGTCGCCATAAACGGATGATTGGTCCGAGCGTGATATCGAATGCACCATCCGTCTGTTCTGCCACCCACTGCGCCTTGGCAATGACTGAAAACAAATCCTCACTCAACTTCACTGGCTGGCCATGAGGCGAAAGGCAGAAACGCATCAATTCACTGTCACGATTATAATCCGTCATCATATCGTTCAACTGCACGACGCGCGCAAACGCCGCATCCGCTGCTTGCTTTCCCCTTGCTTCATCTGGCGCGTACAGCGTGATGGTGAACACCGTACCCATCGCCCCTTTATGAAAAACAAAGCGCTGCAACTCAGCCGATGAACTCACAGGTATCACCGAACGACACCCCGCCAGCACGAACGCACCGCCCACGCCCATCAGCCAAGTGCGTCTGTTCACAGCATTTGTTTTCACACTTCTAATCACCTTGAAAATGACAACACCCGCACGAGTTGCCGTGCGGGTGTTGCCTGTAATATTCAAACGCTTATCAGATGACCACCGTCTTACCCGGCACCGGCAACTGGTAGTAACCATCCTTGCCCGGCAATGTCGGCGGATTCATCTTCAACGCCTCGGCAAAGGACACCTTGTCGATGCCCGGCACCATCGTGTCGATCTTCGATTTAATAGCCGCATCCCATTCGATCTCCTTGCCGGAGTAGGTGGCCATACGACCCAGAACTGCAGTCATGGAGCTGGTCGCGCCGTATTCCGCTTCGTTGAACGGTTTGTTGTTACGGATCGCGTCGAACAAGTCGTCGTGCTCCTGCTGATAAGGATCCACCTTCTTCTCCTCACGGAAGCGCCACGGAGTATCACCTGTGATGACGTAGCGATGGATTTCGCTGCGGCCCTTCGTGCCCACGGCGTATTCGGAAACTTCGTTCCAGCAACCGAGCTGGTGACGGCACATGCTGTGGCAGATGGAACCATCCGCATAGGTGAACTCGACCGAGTGATGATCGAATATCTCGCCGTAGTCGATGCCCTTGCGGGTCTCGCAACCGCCCATGCCGCGCGCCTTCACCGGCGGGCCCTTCTTGAGCCAGTTGATCACGTCGATGTTATGGATGTGCTGCTCGCAGATATGATCACCGCACAGCCACACGAAGTAATACCAGTTGCGAAGCTGGTATTCCATTTCCGTCATCTTGCGATTGGCCTGTTTCTCGAGTTCCGCACGGGGGCGCACCCAAGGCGTGTTGCCGTTCCAGTAGCAGCGCATGCTCACGATGTCACCAATGGCACCATCATGCAGGCGCTTCATCGTTTCGATGTAGCCTGGTTGGTGATGGCGTTGCAGACCGACACCCACCTTCAAATTCTTCTTTTTGGCTTCCTGTGCGGCCGCCATGAACTTCTGGAAGCCCGGAGCGTCCACGCACACCGGTTTCTCGGTGAACACGTGCTTGCCCTGCTTCACCGCCTCTTCGAACATCATCGGACGGAAGCCCGGAGGTGTCGCGAGGATGACCACGTCCGCTTGGGCGATGGCCTTCTTATAACCATCGAAACCGAGGAACTCGTTCTCCGGTTTCACATCGACCTTCGTCGGATGCTGACGGCGCAGATTGCTCAAGCTGCCGGTCAATTTGTCTTCATGGATGTCCGCCACGGCCACGAGTTTGATCGCACCTGTAGTGCTGAGCGCCTGATTGGCCGCACCGGAACCACGACCGCCGCAACCGACCAAGGCGATCTTCAACTCATCGCTGCCAGCCGCATGAGCTGCGCGCTCGATGCTTAACCCGCCCAACATGGCTGCGCCACCGAGGGCCACGCCCGATGTCTGCAGGAAACTGCGGCGTGTTACGTCCTGCCGCTCTGGGGAATTCTGGGATTCGTTCATAGTTGTATGGACTGTCAGACCGAATGTTCGTTCAGTTAATTAATCCTTCTCCACACCATTGTTCCAAATCTTGTGCAGCTCTTCCGGTGCTGGCACCTTCAGAGGACGCACCACGCGGATACCGAGGAATTGCGCATCCGTGTGATACCAGATGCTCTTCGGCAATTGCGGGTCCTGAATCTTCCAAGCCGGACCAGAAGCGCGGCGTGCACCGCTGCGCAATTTATCCGGCGTGTCATCCCAAGAACCACCGCGAGCCACATGCGGATACGGTGTGGAGGATTTCACCCATGGATTATCCAGCACCTTGCCGCCAGCGCCGACCTTGTAGGTATCCGCGCTGTATTGATCCAAGCACCACTCGATCACGTTGCCGTGCATATCGTGCAAGCCCCATGGATTCGCCTTCTTCTTGCCGACCTTCTGATACTTCCAATCGCTGTTGCCTTCGAACCACGCGTATTCACCGATCTTCGAGGCATCATCGCCGAAGGAGTAAACCGTCGTTGTGCCCGCACGGCAGGCGTATTCCCACTCTGCCTCAGTCGGCAGACGATAATATTGCCCCGTCTTCGCACTCAACCACTGGCAATACTTGTTCGCTGCATGATGCGTCATGCTGATGGCCGGGAAGCCATCCTTGCCCATGCCGAAGCTCATTTCCACGTACGGTTTGGTCGGACGGCTCACACCATCTACCACGGCATCCTTCGTCACCGTGCCACCGGCAGCAGCAAGGCGTTGGTCTTCTGGATACATGAAAAGTTCATACTCGTTCCAAGTCACCTCGGTCTTGCCCATCCAGAAAGGCTCGATCTTCACCTGCACCTGCGGACCTTCATCTGGCTTATGGCCCTTTTCCGTATCCGGCGTGCCCATCTTGTAAGTGCCCGCCGGGATCGGGATCATGTCAAACGCCACGGACGTGCCGGGGATGACCTGATTGTATTGCTTCATGTCCGCACCAGTCTTTTCCTTCTGGTTCGCCACGATGCGCTTATGCATCTCCACCACCAGCGCGAGGTTGTCGCCGCCAGTCGCCTGATCCGCCTTCTTTGGTGTCAGCGCGATACCATCCGGCCAGGCAGCACCTTGATTGATCCATTCTTTAAGGATGTCCTGCTTGTCCTTCGGCAGCGGACCGCCCTTGGCCGCTGGGGGCATCAAGGCTTCGTCATCCTTGGAAAGCGTCGTGGAAGTGAACGTCTTGCTCTTCTCCGCGAAGAACGGGATGATGCTCGGGCCGCTATCGCCGGACTTCAGAGCGAACTCCTTGCCGTCCAACCGCACACCGCCCTTATCATGTCCCTCGCGATGGCACGCCACGCAGTTGAACTCCAAGATCGGCTGCACATCCTTCACGAAGCTGATACGCTGGACTTGCTTGAGCTCCACGCCATCCGGCCAGACCGCACCTTCCGTGATCCACTGCTTCAAAATCTCCGATTGCTCCTTGGTCAGCGGTTCCTTGCTGCTGGGCGGCATGATGTCATCATGATCTTTCGGCAATACGGTGGTCGTGAAGAGCGGGCTCTTGGCCGGATCTTTCGGCACAATAGCTGTCCCGCTGAACGCCGCCGCTTTCGTGTGAAGCTGGAAATCCCCCTTCGGCTTCTCTGCCCCGTGGCAGCTTAAGCAGGCGGATTCCAGCACAGGTTTCACCTGCCGCACGAAATCAACCGCTGCATAGGAGGACACAACGCCTGCCGTGAACAGGCCCGTTAGCGCGACCGCGCCGAATTTGAAACGCTGACTCAATTTCATGACTCAAAGAGATGACCGCTACTTTTGACGCCTCAATGGGCTTTGTCAATCAGTTGGACGAACTGAAACACCAAGTGCTTCAGCCTAAATATCCTCCCAGTTACCCCCTTTCACAGTCGTTTCCTCCTCCTTTCCCCTTATTCCATCATCTTCACCAAATTCTTCACACAGTCTGGACATGCCCCATGAGTGATCCTTGGCATGGGCATCTCCGCGAACAAGTCCAGCTCATGCACCGCCTCCTCCACCTCTACCCAATGCTTCCCGCTCGGTATCTGTATCTTCTTGCACCATCCACAGCAGTGCATCATCTCCTCAGTCATTCTCGTGCTCTCCGCCAATAGCAATGGTGTCTCCCGCATCTCTTCTCGGACTATTCTGCTGGAAAACTCCACCAACTCATCATTTCTCATTCGCACCGTCATTTTCATGAACCGACGCCTATTCGGTGCATCGCACCGGAAAGGCACCTCCACCGGCCCCTCCTTCCGTCTCACCTTCGCCAGCATCACCTCGAAGACAAACCGTGTCTCCATGCCGCTGATGTATTTCCAGATCGGTTCTTTCTTGATAAAAACTTCCGTCAGATGCGCCACATCATTCTCCACGGCGAAATCCACCCAATCTTGATTGATCAGCACGATACGATTCTGCGCGTCCACATAGTGAACGAACTCCCTCTCATCCGTTGATGCTGCAACCGCCATAACTGATTTACTTCACTGACACTCTTTGTCCGTTATTCGTTTAAAATCAATTTTCTCAACGCCATCACATTCCAAACCGCCTTGGGCACGATGCACGGGACTTCGATATATTCCTGCTCTTTGCTGCCATCCGCACTGCGCTCGGAACAATGGCTGTTATCACCCCAAGGCCCGAGTCCATCCAACGTCGGCACCGCATCCCAGATCAAATTGCCATCGCTCAACCCGCCGCGTTCCTGATGCCCCACGAGCATGCCCAACTCCGCTCCAGCTTGTTCCCAAATCTGGCACAGATGTTCCGATTTGTCATTTTTCGGCCACGGACGGCTCACCGTCTTGATCTCTGCTTTGACCTGACAAGTGAATCGATCCGCCGGACTTTGCACCTCACCCGGCCCATTCAATTTTAAGAATGCCTGCTTCGCTTCCTCGAACACTTGTGGATCAAACGACCGGAACTCTCCCTCCGCCATCGCCTCATGAGGCACGCGATTTATGACTGTGCCACCTTGAATCGTTGCCACGTTCACCGTCAGTTCGCGCTTATAATCCGTCAGCGCCGCGATCTGTTGCACCGTCTTGCCGATCTGCACAATCGCGTTCACGCCATGCGAATGCTTTGAGCCCGCATGCGAACCGCGCCCGTTTGCCGTCACCCGCCATGTCGCCCGTCCTTTGCGTGAAGTCACCACCAAGGCTTGTTCACCCAAACGCCCTTCCGATTCAAACACCAGCGCGCCCAATGTATTCGGTGCAAACCGCTCTTTGCACACTTGCCCAAAGTCCGGCGAATATTCTTCCTCTGAGGAATTGAGGAACAACTTCCACGTCACACTCTCGAAAGTCTCCGGTTCCAGATCGCGCATCGCTACCAGCATCAGCCACATCATCACCGTGCCGCCCTTGATGTCGTTCGTGCCTGGCCCGTAAATGCGATCCCCCTCCACGCGCCACTTGAAATCATTCCGCTCCTCTTCCTCCGGTGGAAACACCGTATCCAAATGCGACACCATCGCCACCGATTTTGCCCCTTTGCCCGCCCTCGATAAAATCAGATGCTTCCCATACTTCGGATTCGTGGATTGCACATATTCCGCCGTGAACCCCAGCTTCCCAAACACCTCCGCCGTGAACTCCGCCAGCCGGTTTACTCCCGCAACATTCTGCGTCCAGCTATTCATCAATACCATTTGTCGCAAAAGCTCCAAATACTCCGGCAACTTTTTTCCCAGATATGATTGCAACTGTTCTTTATTCATCACGAATAAACTTCCTCTCCAATCCATCTTAGCGCCCGCGTTCCGGGGCTGTCCGTCGTCGTCACCCATGCTGAATCATCCTAACAGCTCTGCCACCTTTGCCTTGATGTCCTTCTCCCGCATGAGGGATTCACCTACCAGAATCGCCTGTGCACCACATTGTTCGAGCCGCGCCACATCCTCGCGCTTATGAATACCGCTCTCCGCCACCAGCAAGCGTTCGCTCTTCAATCCCGGGATCTGCGTCGCCAACCGCTCCGTCGTGCCAAGGTCCACCTTGAACACCTTCAAGTCGCGATTGTTCACGCCGATGAACGTCGCCCCCGTCGCCAGCGCGCGCTTCAATTCCTCTTCATCATGCACCTCCACCAGTGCCGCCATACCCGCGCCTTCCGCCAGTTCGCGGAACCGCTTCAGCCGGTCGTCATCAAGGATGGACACGATCAAGAGAATGCAATCCGCACCCCACTCTGCCGCTTGCAGGATTTGCCGTTCATCGATGATGAAATCCTTCCGCAGCAGCGGCAGCTTCACCGCCTGCCGGATGGCCCGCAGATAATCCAGCGAACCTTGAAAGAACTTCTCATCCGTTAACACCGAGAGACACGACGCACCCGCCTCTTCATACTCCACCGCGATCTTCACCGGATCAAAGTCCGGTCGGATCACACCGGCGGAGGGCGACGCCTTCTTCACTTCCGCGATGAGGCCCACCTTGCCCTTGCGCGGTTGCAAGAGTGACCGCACGAAATCGCGCCGCTCACCGCCGCGCTTCACCAACACCGCGCGGATGTCCTCCACCGTCGGCACACGCGGCGGTAACTGCGCCACCTCCTGCTGCTTCACCGCCACGATCGTATCGAGAATGTTCGCTTTGCTCATGGCTGCTTTATTCATCATCCATCGAGGCACCCTGGATGCGCTTTGTCGGGCAACCCGCGCGGAGCCACGCATTCACATACGGGTCCAGCTCGCCATCCATCACGCCCTGCACATCGCTCGTCTCGCAACCTGTGCGCAAGTCCTTCACCATCCGGTAAGGCTGGAACACATAACTACGAATCTGATTGCCCCAAGACACACTGCCCTTATCGCCGTAGAAGCGCTCCATCTCGTTTTTCTGCTCATCCTGCCGCAAGGCGAAGATTTTCGAGATCAGCAACGTCATCGCCGTATGCCGGTTCTGATGTTGTGAACGCTCCGTTTGCGAAGCAGCGACAAGTCCCGTCGGGATGTGCGTGATACGCACCGCCGTCTCCACCTTGTTCACGTTCTGACCGCCCTTACCACCGGAGCGGAACGTATCCACGCGCAATTCACTCGGCGGAATGGAGATGTTCGGATCCGTCTCCTCGATCTCCGCCATCGCGTCCACGCTCGCGAAACTCGTGTGCCGCCGTTGATTCGAATCAAACGGCGAGATGCGCACCAGGCGATGCACCCCACGCTCCGCCTTGCAGAAGCCGTAGGCCATATCGCCCTTCACCATCATCGTCACACTCTTCACCCCCGCCGTTTCACCCGGCAGCAAATCCGTGACTTCAAACGTCCAGCCTCGCAACTCGAACCACCGTTGATACATCCGCATCAACATGCTCGCCCAGTCGCACGACTCCGTGCCACCCGCGCCGGCATTGATGCTGAAGATGCAGTTACGCTTGTCGAAAGGACCATTGAGGAAAACCCGCAGCTCGAGCGCATCCAGGTCACCCTGCACCTTCGTGATGTCGCGCTCCACTTCCTTCTCCATGGAGACCTGGACATCCGCCGGCTCGGCTTCACCCAGCTCGATCATCACCGCCAGATCAGCCAATTGCTTCTCCGCTGCGATGAACGGCTCCACCTTCTTCTTGAGCCCGTTGCATTCGTCGATGAGCTTCTGGGCCTTCTCACGAACATCCCAGAAATTATCCCGCGTCATCTCGGCCTCTACCTCCGCGATGCGCTTATGTGCTCCCGGCACGTCAAAGAAACCTCCGTAACTGGGAGGCCTTATCCTGTGCCACTGCCAACGTCTGCTTAGCCGTCTCGAACATAGAACGGACAATGTAAGAAACCCCCACGCCCTTTGCCCAGCAGATTTTCACCCCATAACGTAGCCGTCCCGCATGCGGGATAATGAGGCGGAACTGACTTTTCCTTCACCCTCCGTAGCCGCGGTCGTGAGACCGCGCTAACTAAACCGGTAAGGACCGGTTCCACCCGGTCCCTGACTAAACCTTGAGGCCAACGCACACCAAGAGCAGGAACTTGGAAACACTTACGCCTCCGAACAGCTTCCCCTTCATACCTCATCCTTCATAATTCATACATTCCCCCGAAGCGGCCTTCCCATCTCGTCCAGTCGATGTGACACTCCCCGATAGCATCCTGTCCTGCGGCACTCTAGCCACCAGTCCACACCAATCGAATCCGACCCTCGCCAGCCACTCCACAAAGAAACGCAGTAGAAAAATGTTTGAAGCTTACGAATGCACCTGTCCTATTCTTCCTTCTCCCTCACGGGAGAAGGATTGAGGATGAGGGTGCCCCCATTCTTCATTCACTATTCTTAACTCTGCGTTCCCCTTAAGGAACTATGTCAAAGAGCGATGAAACCATCCGACCCCTGTCGATGTATCTGGCCTATGGCTCCTCCTCACAGGGAGGCCAGACTCTGGCGCCGTCCAAAACCCGGCTGGTTCCGCAGTGGGTACCATGGTCACACCTGTGACCTAGAGATTCCCCGGTGAGTCATAAAATCCTACGCCCACCGACGTCCCGTTCCCCCTCCAGCTTACGAGCCCCGATCCAGCACCCGATACACCCACAGATCCTATTCCAAACCCGGTGGGGCAAAGCTGCCGCTTTGCCCTAACTCTTTTCGCAACTGCACCACCAAGTTTGAAACAGCAGACTCAACGCTAAGAGAGCTTTCCCCCTTCTCATCTCGTCCTTGATAATCCCATAAGGCTGCCATCTCCCCACCAACGCAGGACACATCGACGCAATAAATCACATCGCTATGCTTGATGACTTTGGGATTTTCGGCTCTTTCCTGTTCCTAATTTAAAACTCTGAACTAAGAACTTAAAATTACCTTCGCCCCGCCTTTACCAGCAGCGAGCTGCCAGCACTGAAAATAATATCAACCCCCCGCAAGAAAACCATCACTTTCCGCTAAAATTTGCAGAGTAACCCCAACCTTTTCCCAATCAAGAACATCCAAAAACTCCAATCCACGTAACTCGCATTTATCACCTCCGTAGCGCACGCTTCCAGCGTGCGGGTTACGCTGCATCTTGCTGCGCCTCCCATTTCCCCTGTTCGCGTATTTCGCGTCGTTCGCGGTTACTTCTCCTGCGCCACCACGACCTGAAACATTAGACTTCCCTCCCAAACCTGTCCCTCCTGTTAATCCTGTCAAAAAAACTCCCCATTCGCCTGACCCCATTCGGTTGAAAATCTTTCCTCTATCCTTGCACATGTCTCGCAGCCACTCCCACCCGAAACGAGAAACCAAAAACTCGAAGCAAGCTCCCTAAGACCTTAGACTTGAAACCCATCCCCTCCCCATCTACCAAATCCCATGGCCAATGCGATTGTGACCCCCTACGCCGATTCCCTCCACCGCGCCCAAGTTATCGCCCTGTGGGAAGCCGTGTTCGGTTACCAATCCGCCCACAACAACCCTTCCCTCGCCATCGATAAAAAACTCGCCGTAAAAGACGGCCTCTTCTTCATTGCCCTGAGCGATGAAACCGTCGTCGGCACCATCATGGCCGGATACGATGGCCATCGCGGCTGGATCTACTCCGTCGCCGTCAGCCCGCACCACCAACGCCAAGGCATCGGCACCCAACTCATGATCACCGCCGAAGCCGCCCTGCGCGACCGCGGCTGCCTGAAGATCAACCTCCAAGTCATGCCCAACAACGAAAAAGTCACCGCCTTCTATCAAGCTCTCGGCTACGACATCGAAGAACGCATCAGCATGGGTAAGAAGTTGGAGGAAAATATTCCTCCAACGTGATTAGCTCATGACGCGAATGAAACTATCGCACACTCGTCGTGGGCGTGAACTCCTTGCATTCCGAGATGCTGCAACTCACCCCATCACTCTGAACCAACGTATCAAAATTGACGATCCTCGCAGTCGTGACTCCTTCAACTGCCGCAAACTCGAGCATCAACTCATTGTAGATGTCATTTCCCCCGTGGTAGCCATAGGAGTAAGCGTTGTAGTTTTTCCCCGCAGACGTCGTGATCAACCGAAAGTTTGATCTTATTGATCCCCAATCCTGAGGGACCTCCGTATAATATTTCCTCAGCTTCGGATTAATAAACTTAGCCCAACGTTTCCATTGCTTTTCCCCTGTCGGATCTTTGGGCAGCATCTCCAGATAAACCGTGTCGTGCAAAGATGGCTCCGTGCCTGGCAACGGTATCGGCACTTCGGGGCCAAACACGGCCCGTTTCTCTTGTGGCAGATCAGCCTCATGATGACGACGAAGCACTGCGTGCACCTCTTCTGGCGAGTGGCCGACCGACAGATAACTATACTCACTTTTCCAAGTCATCGGCAGGTGCTCTATCTGGTTCACATTGGTTAAGATCGTCTGAAATCCTCGCGGCTTGTGCGTGACTATCGCCATGTCTCCGATGCGGGCCATCTCCCAAATCACCCGGCAGGCACGCAAGTCGATTTCTCTCAGATCAATGCAGGCCTTGTGTCCCCACACCCGGCCATCCCCGGATGGCAGATCAAACCAGACGACATTGGGGTGACGCCGCGTGATTCCGCAGCCCACCGATGCTCCAGCGTCCAGGTAGCTTATGAATTCACCCAGCACCTCGGCATGCTTTGGAACCCGATACGCCGTGCGGCTAAAATGGCAAAGAAAAACATGATAAAACCAGACCGGTGGCGGCACGACTAACGCAGACGGAATCGGCACACTCGCTGGTTTAGACTCAATGCTGGCCGACTGCTTGCCCGCCTCTTCATCAGTTTTCAAATCTTTTTGAAGGACTTTCTTGGCAAACGCTTTGTGCACCCTATGCCATGACCGCAGTAGCTTTTGAAAATCCAAGGCATCCTTCGCCACTGGAGACAGCTCAGGCTGCCGCCAAGATTCTTCCGGCAAATTCGATCGCTGACTCTCATCCACCAGGACCACCGGATATTTCCCTCCCTCAGTCACACCTACTAGGTTACCCGCCTTAGCGATGGCAAACGCCAGGCTGCAAGTAAGCAGATCCAGTTTGGGCATTTGCAAAACCGCATGATCATCCGAGACCTTGATCGTAGTGTTCTCCAGATCGACACAAAAACTCCCCTCCTTCCCGATGGTCAACAATTCCATCGGTTGTTGAAACTGCTTCAGCACTCCCTCAGCCGCCCGCTTCATTTCAACAACTCCACCCTCCTCAGAGTTGCCCCCAAAACGTCCCAAGATCAGTTCTATGCTCATGAGTTAAACTTCATGCAACCAGCCTGCTCATAACCCTTGAAAGACTTCTTTGATGAAACAACTAGAAACTGAAAACTCCCGCCTTTCAGGCGGGTTGCAACACATGCAGCTTCACTGAAACCACATAATCCTTCACCTTCCCACGATACTCCAGCATGTGCGGAGCTTGCAGATGCGCTTCCAAGGCAGGCAGGTCCGCCCACTTCTCCACCACCGTCACCACATCCTCACGCGCGTGTCCCTGCGCCGGGATGGACGTCTGCAAATCGATCGTCGGACCGTATTCAAAACAACCATCCTCCGCATGCACCAAAGGCACCAGACGATGAAACTCCTGCAAAAACGCCGGACGCTTGCCCGGGTGCAACTCGATAGTGGCGATGACGTGGATCATTAGTGCGCATTGCCGCATAAAATCAGCCCCAAAGTCAATCGCCCATCTTGGCACAATTCATCACAGAAACGGGCTGAAAGGCTTTGATGTTTGGTTTTTGAAGTTTCCCTGGTGTTTCGAGCTTTGGATTTGGAGCTTCATACAACCCCTCTCGATGTTGGACGTTGGGCGTTCGATGTTCGATGTTTTCCTCATTCCCATATTGGCCCACCGGTGCAACCGGTTTCGATGTTTCCCTCTCCCCCAATTGGCCCGTCGGTGCAACCGACCCAGTAAAACCCCTTTACACGGCATTTTCTCTGCCTCTATGTTATTCCGCCTTTTTTAAGAGGCTGTCTTAAGAATGTTGAGTGCCGGACACACCCACCTGCCATGCGTTTTTCAGACAGCCTCTTGAAGTCCCTTGTTTGTGTCGTTTGAATAACTGAAACCTGAAATTGGAATAGTATGGCTAAACAGATCGCTGAAATGTTGGTGGAAAAGGTGACCATGGAGTTGCCTGATGTGAAGACCGTCCGCTTGCAATGGCCGGAAGGCTATGACCCCGGCGAATTCAAGACCGGCCAGTTCATCACCGTCTATCACCCGCACAAGCCCAAGTACAAGCGGGCCTACTCACTCTCATCCTGCGCACTGGACAAGGGCTTCTATGAAGTCTCCGTGAAGCGCGATGGCAAGATGGGCACCAGCATCGTGGACTGGGTGGAAGCGGGCGACAAAATGTTCGTCATCCCGCCCGTGGGCAAGTTCCTCCCCGTGTTCGATCCTCCGGGCAAGCACCTCATCTGCGTGGCCGGTGGTTCTGGCGTCACGCCGTTCCGTGGTTTCGTCCGTGAAGCCACCGAGCGCAACCTGAACACGAAGATCACCATCCTCTACACCGTCCGCACTCCGATGGACATCATCTTCGAGAAAGAGTTCCGCGAACTCGAAGCCCGCAACCCGCATTTCAAGTTCCACGTCACCTGCACGCGTCTGGCTCCGGATGCCGAATGGACCGGCCGCCGTGGCCGCATCACCCCGGAATGGGTGAAGAGCTTCGTGAGCGACGCCCCGAACACCGTGTTCTACGCCTGCGGCACAAACGCGATGGTGGAAGCTGTCGAGCACCTCGTGCTCCACGACCTGAGCCTGCCGAAGGAACAGATGAAGCTGGAGAAGTGGGGCTAAACAAAACCTCATGAGTGACCGGACCTCCATCCTCCATAAGAGATTCGAGATCTGGACCAGTTTCACTCCGGAAATTAGCAAAGCCCTGAGCGAAAACATCGTCGCTCAGGGCTTTCTGCTGTTGTTCACCAGCATGATCCTTGATGGCGGCGTGATTTTCCGGATTGTCAGTATGGCTGCATTCGCGTACTGGATCGCGATATTCCCCATCCTCTGGCGTCGTCCCAAGACTACCAACAAGTTCGAGCTCGGCTTGGTAAAAATCGGCTTCGTTTGCTTCCTCCCCTTGAGCCTTTTCTCCATGCCACTCTGGGGCTGGCTCCGCGAACTGATGAAGTGACTGCAAAACGCCAAACAACGTCAAATGTTCTCCCTCTCCTCTCAACGAGGAGAGGGCCGGGGTGAGGAGTGAGATAGCCTTGCGTTCACGTATAGTTTATCGCCACCCCGCTTGCTTTCCTTCCCCTCCCTCAGCTAACCTTCTCCCATCAATTGATTATGTCTGCCTCGTTGAAACGCACGCCCCTCTACGCCACGCATCAGGCCTTGAACGGCCGCCTCATCGAATTCGGCGGCTGGGAGATGCCCGTGCAATACACCAGCATCATCGACGAGCACCAGACCGTCCGCACCGCTGCGGGCATCTTCGATATCTGCCACATGGGCGAGGTCTTCATCAGCGGCGCCAGCGCCCTCCTCTTCCTGAATCACCTCCTGACGAACGACGCCAGCAAACTCGCCGTCGGCCAAGGCCAATACACCCAGATGAGCCAGGAAGACGGCGGCACCGTGGATGATCTCTACCTCTACCGTCTCACGGATAAGGAATATCTCCTCATCATCAACGCCTCCCGCATCGATGCCGATGTGGCGTGGATGCAAAAGCAACTCGCCGCCTTCCCGCAACAACACCTGCTCACCTTCGAGAACCGCTCGGACAAATACGGTGCCATCGCCGTGCAAGGCCCGAAAGCCGCCGAGTTCATCAACGACGTTTTTCCCGGCGGTTCTCACGCAGGCACCCATGTGCACAAGGTCACCGAGCTGCACAAAAATCAAATCGCCACCTTTAATCTCAAAGCCACCGGCGCACTCTGCTGGGTCGCCCGCACGGGCTACACCGGTGAAGACGGCTTCGAGATCGTCACCACCGCCTCTCGCATCTTGGAAGTCTGGGACACCTTGATGGACGCCGGCAAAACCCACGGCCTCAAGCCCGCTGGTCTCGGTGCCCGCGATACCTTGCGCACCGAAGTCTGCTACCCGCTCTACGGCCACGAACTCGATGACAAGACCAGCCCCATCGAAGCGGGCCTCGGCATCTTCGTCTCCTTCGAGAAAGGCCCCTTCATCGGCCACGACGCCTTGCTCGCGCAGAAAACCAAAGGCCCGCAGAAACGTTGCGTCGCCTTCAAGATGACGGATAAATGCGCTCCCCCTCGCCCCGGTTACACCGTGTGGAGCGGCGAGGAACAAGTCGGCCAAGTCGTCAGCGGCACCCTCAGCCCCAGCTTGAACGCCGGCATCGGCCTCGCCTACGTGAAGCCAGAACTCGCGAAGAAGGAGACCGTCATCCAGATCGATATCCGCGGCAAGAAGTTCGCCGCGCAAGTTGTCGGCAAACCCATTTATCGAAAAGCTGTTTAAGCTCGACGAAGCACGAACCCCGTGCTGCCGGATTCCAGCCGGCAGTAAGAGAGCGTTCGCCGCAGCATAAGGTCTCTGTGATCACACACGCGCCATCCTGTCGGATTAAGATAGCGCACCTAACCATCGAATGATGCATCGTCACAAGTCAGACCCTTTACTGCCGGCTGGAATCCGGCAGCACATTGTTTAAGATTTGACCTGCGCGCCTTCCCCGTTTTCAATTCCTCAACTTTATATGGCCAACGTTCCAGCAGATCTCAAATACGCCTCCTCGCACGAATGGGTGCGCGTCTCCGGTGACATCGCCACTGTCGGCATCACCGATCACGCCCAAGCGGAACTCACCGACATCGTGTTCGTGGAGCTTCCCCAAGTCGGTCGCAAGCTCGCCGCTGGTGAAGCCTGCGCTGTAGTAGAATCCGTGAAGACCGCGAGCGATATCTACTCGCCCGTCTCCGGCGAGATCGTGGAAGTGAACCAGCCTATCGCGGACAATCCCGCGCTCGTGAATCAATCCGCCTTCGGTGACGGATGGTTCTTCAAGATCAAGCTCGCCAACCCAGGCGACCTCGCCAAGCTCCTGACGCCCGACGCCTACAAAGCGCAAATCAGCTAAAGCATTTTCAAAAAAGCAAAAGCCCCGCCAGTGATGAACTGGCGGGGCTTTTTTATGTAATTCCGGTAGGGCGAGAGTCCTCTCGAGTCCTAACTAAACCTAGAGGTTTATGAAGTAAGGAACCGTCACTCTGGCAATTCTAAAGTATTCGCACGTCTGTAGTATTTTGCCAATGCATCGTTTTTGAATGACGAATACATCAATATCTGGTTTGGGCTCGAGAGGACTCTCGCCCTACCATTCACGTATTAAACCACACACCGCGCGATCTCCGCTTTCGTCAACGCCGCTTGCATCGGACGTTCCAACGCCTCGATCATCACATCCAGCACTTCACGCAAGGAATATGGCTTCTTGATGAAGCACGCCGTGTCCTCGACATCCAATCCCGCTATCTCAGGCCCGAAACCACTTGTGTAAACCACCCGCAACGCAGGCCGTTGCTGCCGCAGCTTCTTCACCAGATCCACACCTGTTGCGCGATCGGGAATCATCACATCGGTGAACACCACATCAATCTCCCGCTGATGCCGTTGCCATAGCCACAAAGCCGTTTGCTCAGAGGTGGCTTCAAACACCCGAAATCCTTCCCGCTGCAGAATGCGACGATTCATTTCCATGAGATTTGCGTCATCTTCCACCAGCAAGACGCCAGGCAAACGCTCAGTCATCGCGATTACGTTCAGAAGATTCTGTCCGTTGGTTTGTTTGTATGCGCTCATAGATTTGTTGCGTTCGTTCATTCCAACCGTTGCACTTAGGCCGCTTGGCCCTATTTAAGAGACACTCACTGTCTTATCTGGAGACAAGCCCACTCAACATTACTTGCTCTTGTATCTATCCCCACCTCCTTAGCTCATCTGCTAAGCCTCTTCATTGCAATCACTTGCTCGCGCGGTCACAGCCACTATGTCTTTTGCTTCGGCGACGCAGGCTATGCATTGTTTAGCAGCGGCCATGCCAATGGGGTATTTGCCTCATTTTGCCTCAGGCCGTTGATGGGAAGATTTCGCTTATCAATCGCTTCTAACTATCCGATAAAAAGGAAATGGCAAAAGAGTCTAAAAAACCTGTTGACTCTTTTGACGATTAAATCAATCTATCCGTATCCGTTGATACAACGGTCTCATTCAGAGTGACTGAGGGACTGGCCCAGTGAAGTCACGGCAACCGGTTAAAGTGCAACTTTAACGCCAGGTGCTAACCAGCTCGGAACGCAGTGCGTTTCGGGGAAAATGAGAAGAGCACAATTGTTTTCACCTCTTCTCCAACCTCGGGAAGAGGTTTTTTGTTTTGCCTCTCCCGTACCGAACAGAAGCGATATGGCAAACGAGAAAAGTTTCATGAAGGCGTTGAAGTGCCGCGAGTGCGGTCACGAATATCCGCTCGCCGCCACCCACGTCTGCGAATTCGATTTCGGCCCCCTCGAAGTCGTCTATGATTACGAGTCCATCCGTGGCTCGCTCACCCGCGCCTCCATCGAGAGCCGCGCCAAGACGATGTGGCGTTATCGTGAGTTGCTGCCCGTCGCCGGTGAACCCACCGTCGGCACGCAAGTCGGCTTCACGCCGCTCATCAAGGCAGACCGTCTCGCCAAGCGTCTCGGCATCCGCGAACTGTGGATCAAGAACGACGCCGTGAACTACCCCACACTGTCCTTCAAGGACCGTGTGGTCAGTGTGGCCCTCAGCCGCGCTGTAGAACTCGGCTTCACCACCGTCGCCTGCGCTTCCACCGGCAATCTCGCGAACTCCGTCGCCGCCAACGCCGCTTCCGCTGGCTTGAAGGCTTACGTCTTCATTCCTGCTGACTTGGAACAAGGCAAGGTCGTGAACTCGCTCGTTTACGGCGCGAACGTCATCGGCATCAAGGGCCACTACGATGAAGTGAACCGTCTCTGCGCCGAGATCGCCGGCAAATACGGCTGGGCATTCGTGAACGTCAACATGCGCCCCTACTACGCCGAAGGCTCCAAGAGCATGGGCTTCGAGATTCAGGAACAGCTTGGCTGGCGCATTCCGCAACACACCGTCATCCCGATGGCGTCCGGTTCATTGCTCACCAAGATCCATAAGAGCTACCAAGAATTCTCCAAACTCGGTCTCGTGACGAATTCCAAGTGGAAGATTCATGGTGCGCAACCCACGGGTTGCAACCCGATCTCCGCCGCGCAGAAGCAAGGCTTGGATTTCTTCAAACCTGTGAAGCCGAACACCATCGCGAAGTCTCTCGCCATCGGCACGCCGGCGGATGGCTTCTACTCCCTCCGCGTGATGAAGGAAACCGGCGGCCATAGCGACGACGTCACCGATGACGAAGTGCGCGAAGGCATCAAGCTCCTTTCCGAGTGCGAAGGCATCTTCGCCGAGACCGCTGGCGGCGTGACCGTCGGCGTCGCCAAGAAACTCATTGCCTCCGGCAAGATCCCGGCGGAAGATTCCGCCGTCCTCTGCATCACCGGTAACGGTCTGAAGACCCTCGACGCCGTAGTCGGCCACGTGGGCAACACCCGTGAGATCCGTCCGAGCCTCCGCGAATTCGAAGGCTTGTTGGATACCGAGACTGCAGCGTGCAAAGCCTAACTTTATTATGCCAGTGAAAATCCGTATCCCGACTCCGCTCCGCAAGCTCACCAACAACGAAGAGCTGGTGGAAGTCACCGCGAACACCATCGGTGGCGCGATCAACGAATTGCAGACCCGCTATCCCGGCATCCAGGAACGCCTGCTGGATGAGAATGGCACGGTCCGCCGCTTCGTGAATGTCTATGTGAATGAGGAAGATATCCGCTTCCTCCAGAACAAGGAAACGCCGCTCAAAGACGGCGACGAAGTCAGCATCATCCCGGCCATCGCCGGAGGTTAAAGGATTTCTATGGCCGCCAAGAAAGCGCCTAAAAAAGCCGCGAAAAAGGTCACCAAAGCCGTCTTGCCCCGTCAGGAGCAGACGCGCCTGTGGCTGATGTATCCGCCCAAGCAGATCACCCAGCCCATCATCTGGGAGATCGCCCAAAAGTTTAAAGTCATCACGAACGTCCGTCAGGCCAGCGTAACTGGCGAGATTGGAATCGTTTGCTTGGAATTATCCGGTGATCGCACCGAGGTAAAAGCGGCCATCAAATGGCTCGTCAGCCTCGGCATCAGCGTGGAACCAGTCGAAATTAGCGTCGTGGAGAGCTAAATTTAGCTGGTCTTATCGCATTCTCTACCATCCCGGCCTTAAAAAGCCGGGATTTTCTTTTTCTTGACCTTTGCACACAAAGGAGTTATGAATACCGGAAGCTAAAAGAAACGGGCAAGCAACCAGGAGAGGCTATGACTAAGAGAGACTTGGTAGTGCGGATTGCCAGCGAAACTGGACTCGTTCAGCAACAGGTATTGGACGTCGTTCAAAAGACTTTGGATTATATTTCCCAAGCTGTCGCTGAAGGCAAGAATGTGGAACTTCGCAACTTTGGCGTTTTTGAAGTCAAAGTACGTAAAGCCCGCATTGGACGTAACCCTAATGCGCCTGCAACGGATGTACCCATTCCTCCCCGGGCCGTGGTGAAGTTCAAGCCCGGCAAGGAGATGCGTGAGTCCGTGCTCAAGCTCACTCCCAAGCAGATTGAGGATGCGATTGCCGCACAAAACAGTCTGCCCCCTTCTGGTCCAGATATGTAAGCGCCTCTGCCTCAACTTTATTGAAACGCCTTGAGCCAACACTCAAGGCGTTTTACTTTTGTTTGGAGCTTTGAGCTTTGAATTTGGGATTTATCCACTATTGTCCCCGCTCTGTTTATGGAACGTTTGCCCGGATTTCGTGATTTTTATCCTGAACCGCTACCCGGTAATGAACCGTGGAGCTGCGATGCACGCCAATACATCTTCGATACATGGCGCTCCGTCGCACGCCGTTATGGCTTCCGTGAATACGATGGCCCTCCGCTCGAGCCCTTGGAACTCTACACGAACAAATCTGGTGCTGAAATCGTTGGCCAGCTTTTCAACTTCGTGGATAAGGGCGAACGCGCCGTCTCCATGCGTCCAGAATTGACACCGACAGTTGCCCGTATGGTGGCCAGTGCCGAACGCGCCTATAAGAAGCCGATCAAGTGGTTCGCCATTCCGCAGTTGTTCCGTTACGAGAAGCCAGGCAAAGGACGGCTACGTGAACACTTCCAGTTGAACTGCGACATCTTCGGTGAGAACGATGGTGCCGCTGATGCCGAAATCATCGCTCTGCTCATTGATGTCTGCCGCGCTTTGGGCCTTACCTCAGAAGATTTCGTCCTCCGCTTGAGCAACCGCCAAGTTTGGGAAAAATTCTTCGCTGACCGCAGTGGCTCCAAGGAAAAGGAATACGAGTTCTTCCAGATCGTCGACAAGATCGATCGTGAGAAACCCGAAGTCTCCCAAGAAAAGCTCAAAGCTCTCGGCATCAATTACGATGATGTCACCTCGTTCATCCAAAAGAGCGAGCCCACACCTGAACTGCAAGCATTGCTGGATAACCTCGCGGCTCGCGGTCTCAGTGAATTCGTGAAGACAGATTACGGCGTCATCCGCGGTCTCGCGTATTATACAGGTGTCGTGTTCGAAGCCTTCGATCGCAAAGGCGAGTTCCGTGCCATTGCGGGTGGTGGGCGTTACAACAATCTCATCAAGCTCGTCAGCAACGGCAAGGTGGACCTGCCCGCGCTCGGCTTCGGCATGGGCGATGTCGTGTTACTCGAACTCCTGAAATCGCGCGGCAAGCTGCCCAAATTCAATGCGAACCTGAACGCCTTCATGATGATCGAGGATGAAATGCTTCGCGCTGAATCGCTGAAACTCATCCAGCAACTGCGCGAAGCCAATTTCATCGTGGACTACTCGCTGACACCTGCAAAAGGTGACAAGCAATTCAAACGCGCCCAAGAACTCGGCAGCAAATTCACTGTGCGTTTGGAGAAGACAGATGCGGGCACCATCGCTGTAGTGAAGAATCTGCAAACACGTCATGAAGAGCGCGTGAGCCCGGCAGAAGTTCACTCCAAACTGCTCTGATACTATTCCGCAAATGAAAAGGGCCGACGAGTAGTCGGCCCTTTTTTTAATTTCACACGTCAGAAAACATCATTCTCCCCGCAACACAAACTGCCGGTGCCGCGTGAAGACCCCGCGCAGGCTCTTGGAGAGATCATCCTGCAACGCCTGCACCTCGGCATAGGCCGCGACTGCTTTCGCATTCGGCTCAGCTGTTTCTTTTGCATTCACTTGCACGAACTGATCCGTGATCTCATCGATGCCCACCTTTTCGCCGACTTCCACCAGCGAACACCAGAGCGCCTGCAATGCCGCACCATATGCCGCGCCTTCGCTTACCTGCAACGTGACCACTTCCGCATTGAAGATGTCCGCCATGATCTGACGCCACAGCTTCGACTTCGCACCGCCACCCGTCACGCGGATCTGTTGCGGCTTCACGCCCAGTTGCGCCAGACGACGTAATCCGTAATTCATCCCCAGCGTCACTCCTTCCATCGTCGCGCGTGCATAGTGACCGCCCTTGAACGTCTTCTGCGTCACGCCGAAATAAACGCCCGTGCCATCCGGCACATTCGGTGTGCGCTCGCCTTCCAGATACGG
This sequence comes from Verrucomicrobiia bacterium, assembly GCA_036405135.1. Classification (NCBI taxonomy): domain Bacteria; kingdom Pseudomonadati; phylum Verrucomicrobiota; class Verrucomicrobiia; species Verrucomicrobiia bacterium. The sequence continues at coordinate 47,631 of DASWYF010000039.1, forward strand.
CACCAGAATGAGCCCATCACTGCCCGGCTTCACCTTCGCAGCTTCCGCGGCGAACTTGTCATGCGTCCAGCCGAAATCATTGCGCACCATCTCCGTCGCCACCGTCACATTCATCGTGCAGAGCAAGGGCAGCCAGCGATTCGTTGAATCACAGAACGCCGCGATCTCACCTTGCGGATCCACGACCGGCTTGTCCGCACAGGCATAGATCGTCCCGCTCGTGCCGAAGCTCGCCGTGATGACACCCGCGCGCGTATTGCCCGTGCCGATCGCGCCCATCATGTTATCGCCACCACCCGCGCTCACGATGACATCGGTGGACAGCCCCAGTTCCTTCGCCGTGGACGGCTGCAGATAACCCACAGGTTGCTCACTCGAAATCAAGGGAGGCAATTTGCTTGCGAGATCGCTATCGATCGCCTTGAGCACATCCGCATTCCACTTTCGCTTGCGCACATCCAGCAAGGCCGTGCCGCTCGCATCGCCATATTCCATCACTGCTTCGCCCGTGAGCCAGAAATTGATGTAATCATGCGGCAACAAGATTGTATGAAGTCGCGCGAAATTCTTCGGCTCATGGTTCTTCAGCCACAAAATCTTCGGAGCCGTGAAACCAGGCAGCACCGCATTACCGATCGCCTTGACCGTCCCCTTCGCTCCGCCCAATGCCGCCGTGATCTCTTCACACTCGGCGATCGTAGAAGTATCGCACCAGAGCTTCGCCGGACGGATGACCTTGCCATTCTTATCCAATGGCACGAAACCGTGCTGCTGACCGCTCACGCCGATGGCTTTCACCTCGCCCGCTTTGGCCTTCGCCTGCTTAAGCGCTTTCCTGATGGATTTGGAAGTGGCCGCAATCCACTCATGCGGATGCTGCTCCTTCGCGCCCGCAGGCAGATCAGGGATCAAACCGTAAGCCTCTGAAGCCGATCCCAAAACTTTTCCATCTCTGGCATCCACCACCAACGCCTTCGTGGATTGCGTTCCGCTGTCGATACCGATGAGCAATGTGCGCATAAAAAGAAAATCTCGTATCTCTTCCCCTCCGATGCCCTCTCCGACAACGACTCCATTTCTGCCGGGACCAGAGTGAAACGCCGCATAAGATACTCCTTCACCTCCATGTTTCCAATGCGAAACTGTTTGACGAAAATTTTTGCAGAAAAGAACTTGAGACAGTGAAAAAGCAGGACGATATTTCACCAGAAATAAACGGTGGTCAGCAGATGATGAGATCACCGGTCGCTCTTTGAAGATTTAATATTTACGAGCCGGTCTGAAAGCAGACACAGGCGCTGCATAGAGTCCTAAAAGTGTCAGGGCATTGAAGAATGCGATCAGCAGGATCGATTCCACATGCGACGATATCCGAAAAACAAGGACCAGCGGATAGACGCCCGTGCGTCTTCCAAACCGGCTCACCATTTACCCTGCGCTGTTCGTGATTGCGCAACAAAGTCCTTGGACCGTAATTAATCAATGCGGGGCCTTAACTTCCATGGCTTACGACAGGCCTTTATTGGACGTCGGATGCCTAAGATTCGGTCCCACCTATATCAGGGCAGTTCATAGGTACCGTTCCACACGGCAGAGGTGGGGTAGCTTTTATGGTGAAGCTCGAATGATGAAGAAGTGAATCAGGCCGCAGAAAAAAGTGACGACCGACCTCTTCAGCATTCGAGCTTTTCTTTTTAATACTCATCAGGCTCATAACCTGACTAGCTTGGCTTCATCCGATTTCTTAAAATAACGCCTGTGTGTGAAAACAAAAAATCCCTCAGACTCACATCTGAGGAACTTTGAAATTGGTTGCGGGGCTAGGATTTGAACCTTGGATCCTGCATGCGGGATTATGAGCCTGCACTCCGCGTCAGACCGGTCATCCGATAAAATCCATCTCCACCCTTCTGCCGTTTCAGCTCATTCTCCAGCTTTTTTCGCCTCACTTAATGTCATCGAACTGCTTACCCATACCAATCGCCACGACCCGCGGTTCTTGGTCCATTTGGACACCCCACTATTGTGATCCACCAAACGCTGCTCCACATCCTCAGACAACCCGATGTAGAACCGCCCTTCAGTATTCTGAATCACATAAACTTGGCAGCTCTTTTCCATCCCTTGATACAAAAGAATCCCTCAGATTCACATCTGAGGGATCTTGAAATTGGTTGCGGGGCTAGGATTTGAACCTAGGACCTTCAGGTTATGAGCCTGACGAGCTACCGGGCTGCTCCACCCCGCGGTTAAGGGACGCGCAAACTAGGAGCTACCGTAACTTCACGCAAGCCTTTTCGCAAAAAATTCTTTCACATCAATACGCCGCTTCACGAACGGGCACATGGGCCGTCGCCCGGCGTTCACCTTCGTGGATCTGGTCCGGCGTCATCCGCTCGGATAGCATATTCTTGAGTTCTATCGCCTGTTCGTGGCCATGCGCTGCCGCGATGGTAAGCCACTTGTAGGCCGTCACCACATCCTTGGTCACCCCGCGCCCAGAGGCATAGCGGAAGCCAAGTTGATACTGCCCCTCGGGGTCCGCCGGTATCTCACCTGCAATGCCCCGGGTAGCGTCTTCAGCTTTTTTGAACAGATTGAACCAGGCCATAATGACTACGTTGTTGAAGAAACACAATTGAGGTTGCCGTTCCGTGAAACCCAGCCTGCCGCCGTGCGAAATCATTCCGCATCCGCATCAAGTCCAGCATCGTCGCCCCGGCCTTCCGGTTGGTTGCCATCGGCGCCCCCTGTCTCGCTAGCTGGACTGGCTTCGCTGGTTTCATGAACTTTTCCCCACCACCCCTTCATAGGATGCGCGGGACAATTCTGTTAGCATCTGCGATGCCAACCCCTTTATCCGGTGGTATTTGCAGTATTTCGGGAAATCCTGCTCAACCCCTGTCCACTTGTGTCTTTCCCATGGACACTCCTCCTTTTCCCGCTAAACGCCTTTCCTGTGAAATTCATCTCACTCATGAGAAAAATCGCTTGCACCATTGGCACTGCCGAAGCTATCTCTAGGTGGCTAGTGGACGCCAGTTTAGCTCAGTGGTAGAGCAGCTCATTCGTAATGAGCAGGTCGTCGGTTCAAGCCCGACAACTGGCTCCATCCTTCTTTCTCGGTTTTCCCCTTCATTAAGGCTATAAACAAGTTTACCTAAGACAGCTAAAGCCAACCTGGACAAATCGTTGGATCATATCAAATCGCTCAATGATCACACATGCACGCGTATTCCGCCCGCTTGCATTTACCACAAGTGCTCATATCCAGCTTGAAGCGCAGGTTCTGCGGTTTGGCCTCTGCTGTCTGCTTGAACTGCACCACCACATTGTAACCATCACCCTCCGGCAACTTGCCCGTGCTCACCAGCGAATCGCCCTTCTTCTCGAACTGCAGCGTCGTCTTGCCGCTTTTCGCATCCGCGATGACCGTCACCTTCTGCGTCGTGGCCGCAATCGGCTTCATCGCTTCGCTGTAAAAATTGATCGTCACGCTCCGATCCTTTTCCACCACCAGCTCGGCATGCGGCTCCGTCTTATCGAGCAGTCTTCCACCCTTGGGGGTGGCAATGTGCTTGTGATCATGCTTCTCCGCGGCATTGACCGTGAGTAACCCGCCGCATAATACGGCGGCCATCATGAGAATTTTTGCTTTCATAGATTTTGATCAGATTCTTGTGTTCTCTTGGCTGTTTTACGTTCCACCCATTCGTAAAGCGCAGGCAGCAGCACCAGTGTGAGGAAGGTGGAACTGATGATCCCACCGATGACCACTGTGGCCAAAGGCCGCTGCACTTCCGCTCCCGCACCGTTGGCGATCGCCATGGGCACAAAGCCCAGAGATGCCACCAAGGCCGTCATCAGCTTGGGCCGCAACCGCAGCAGCGAGCCATCCCACACCGCTGTGCGGAGGTCAGCGCCGCGATCACGCAATTGATTGAAGAACGTGATGATCATCAACCCGTTCAGCACCGCGATACCGCTCAAGGCGATGAATCCAACGCCCGCCGAAATACTGAACGGCAGGTCGCGTGCCCATAATGCAAACACACCGCCCGTCACCGCCAAAGGCACCGCCAGAAAAACCAGCACTGATTGGCGCAGGCTTTGCAGCGCCATGAAGATGAGGATGAAGATCAGGGCCAATGCTGCTGGCACAACGACGGCCAGCCGCTTGCGCGCTTCCTGCAGATTCTTGAATTGCCCGCCGAACTCGATGATGTAGCCCTCCGGCAGTTTGATCTGCTCCGCGATCTTCTTCTGCGCCTCCAGCACGAAGCTCTCCACATCCCGGCCACGCAAGTTCACCATGATGGCTGCGCGCCGCTGGCTATATTCACGCGCCACCGCAGCCACCTGCTCCACCACGCGAAAATCCGCGACCTGTCCCAGTGTCAGAAGTCCACCGTCATCCAAGCGCACAGGCAGGCGTTTCAAGTCGTCAATCTGTCCCCGCAGATCTTCACTCAAGCGTACCACGATATCGAACCGGCGATTGCCTTCAATAAGCTTGCCGACTTCCTGCCCAGCCAACGCCGTGTTCACTACGCGATTCAGCTCCGCCGCATGCAAGTTGTATTTGCTCATCGCTTCCCGCTTGGGAACGATCTCCAGCAACGGCGATTTACCGAGCGCATCAAATTCGACATCTGCCGCACCCGGCACTTTCTCAAGAATCTCCCGCGCTTCACTGGCGATCTTCTCAATGACCGCAAAGTCATCACCGAAAACTTTCACCGCTATGTCTGCACGCGTGCCTTCAAGGATTTCATTGAAACGCATCTCGATCGGCTGGCTGAACAGATGTCCCTCGCCCGGCACATACTTGCCCAGTTCCTCCGTCATGATTGCGGCAAGCTCTTCTTTGCTGATCGGCTTGCTATTCACTTTACGCCACTGGTCGAGCGGTTTGAACATGATGTAAGTATCCGCCACGTTCACGCCCATCGGGTCGCTGGCGATCTCGGAAGTTCCGATGCGGCTGAATGTATAAGCCACTTCCGGAAACTTCTCCAAGAGCACCTTCTCCCCGCGCTTTTGCATGTCGATACTGGCATCGATACCGATGCTCGTCGTGCGGATCATGTGCGTGGCGAAGGAGCCTTCATCCAGTTGCGGCACGAACTCCGCCCCTAAACGGTTGAATACCGATACCGCGAGGATGAAGATACCCAATGCGGCCGCTGCAACGAGCCAGCGGAAGCGCAGCGAGAAACGCAAGATGGGCGCATAAACCGCCTTTGCCCAACGCACCAAGAAGCTGTCCTCCTCCTTGATATTTCCGCCCAACAAGTAAGAGCACAGTGCCGGCATCAGCGTGAGCGCCAGCACCATGGAACCGACGAGGGCGAAGATCACCGTGATCGCCATCGGCTTGAACATCTTCCCCTCGATGCCTGTAAGCGCAAGGATCGGCACATATACAACGGTAATGATGCACACGCCGAAGAACATGGGGCTCGCCACTTCCTTCGCCGAGACCAGCACTTCATGCAGACGTTCCGAAGCGGTAAGTTTACGCCCCAGCTTGTGCTGTTTCTCCGCCAGATGACGGATGATATTCTCCACCATCACCACAGCACCATCGACGATGAGGCCGAAATCGATCGCGCCCAAACTCATCAAATTACCCGAAATGCGGCTCTGCACCATGCCAGTCATCGCGAAGAGCAAGGACAATGGAATCGCCAGCGCCACGATGAATGCGGCGCGCCAATTTCCGAGCATGATGAGCAATACCACCACCACTAGGATGGCCCCTTCAAACAAGCTCGTCTCAACGGTGCGGATGGTTTTATCCACCAGCACCGTGCGGTCATAGACCGGAATGATGGTAACGCCCGGAGGCAGCTTGGGTTGGATCTCAACCAGTTTCTCCGTCACCGCCTTGGCCACCAACCGGCTGTTCTCACCCGCCAGCATCAACGCCGAGCCCAGCACCGTTTCATCCCCGTTGTAAGTGCCGGTGCCAGTCCGCACTGCCTTGCCGATCACCACATCCGCTACATCACGGACACGCAATGGCGTGGAGCGAGAACCGAACTTGAGCGGCACATTGGCGATATCTTCCAACGTCTGCACTCGGCCAGCAGCACGCACCGTCACCGTTTCGCCACCCAGTTGGATCACACTGCCACCCGCATTCTCGACATTCTCGCCGATAGCTTCCGCAATCTCGTTGAACGACATGCCCTCGCTCTTCAACTTGTCCGGATTTGGCTGAATGATGATCTGTTTCTCATAACCGCCCGTGGCATTCACTTCAGCCAGTCCGGGCGTGGAACGAAGACGCGGCTTGATGATATAATCGTGGATCTGCTTCAGCTCCATCAACTGTTCGACACGACTGGCCGCTTTATTGGTGGCGTCAGGCGCATAATCCACCACGTAGTAGTAGATCTCACCAAGGCCCGTGCTGATGGGGGCCAGCTTGGGCGTCACCCCTGTCGGCAGTTCATCCGCAACAATCTGCAATCGCTCGCTCACCAGTTGTCGCGAGCGATAGATATCCGTGCCGTCCTCGAATATGAGGTTGATCTGTGACAACCCGAACTTCGAGAGCGATCTCAATTCAATCAAACCGGGAATGCCCGCCATCTCGTTTTCGATCGGGAACGTGACAAGTTTCTCGATCTCTTCCGGTGCCAACGCTGGCACCGCTGTATTCACCTGCACTTGCGTATTGGTGATGTCCGGCACGGCATCGATTGGCAATCGCAATGCGGAAAACACTCCTACGCCAACAAGCACGAGAGTGGCCAGCAACACGAAGACACGCTGGCGGATGGAAAATTCCAAAAGACTGTTTAACATACGTATTCCCTTTTAGTGGCTATGCCCGCCTCCCTTGGTGGCACGCAGCTCGATCAGCCAGAGCGTCTCCAGCGCCGTCACCACCACGGCATCACCCGCCAGCAAACCATCCTTGATCTCTACCCATCCCTCTGAGATAGCCCCGGTTTTCACTGCGGTACGAAAATAGGCTTCTCCATTCACCGCATACACGAACGAACCTTCGGACGTGCGCAGCAAGGCGGATTGCGGCACCGACGTCACCGATTCGGAACGAGGTTGCAAGATACGTGCGGGCACGAACTCTCCTGATTTAAGCGCAGTCGAAGCGTTCGAGACACCTACCACAATCTCTCCCTCACCCAAGGCCAACGCCTTTTGTACCGCCAGCACGACACCCGTCAAAGGCACATTGGTGCCGCGTGACAAGTAAACCGGTTGTCCGGCTTTTACGGTGCTCAACGTCTCCATGGACACCAGTCCGGAGCCGTAAGTATCGCACGCGGAATGATCCTCCAGATTGGCCGCGTGGCGATGCTGCTCGCCAAAGACCTGCACGGTGAAGCGCACTTCATCCGGCAGTTTCTTTTCCGCCACTTCAACCGTCTCTAGCTTCAGAATCTTCTTTGTCTCATCCGTCACCATCACGCCCTTGCCCGCTTTGAAGGACGCGCCTGAAGGTGATTCCTCGCCATGGCCGTGGCCATCACCATGACTGTGACCAGACTCATCGTGATCATGACCGTCGCCTTCTTTGTGACCACAACCCGGCAACAAAGACGCAGCTGTGACGATGAAGGCTGTCAGCATAATGATTCTCAGCGGTTTCACTTTGCCTCCTCGCGTGCAGTGATCTTAACCAACGGCTCGGTCAGACCTGTCAGCGACTCCAATTCCACAGCCGCTTTCAACGCCTCTGCTTTGGTCTCCAACAATCCTTCCACCGCTTCCAGATATTGCTTTTGCAATTCCACATACGTGGAGATCGGCACCGCGCCCAGACGGTAATGCCGGTCCGCCAATTCCGCAGCGGCGCGGAAATGCTGCACCGCATCGGGCTTCCACTTCGCCATCTCTTCCAGTTTGGAAGTATAGGTCAATGCCGCTTCAGCCACGTTCCGCTCCACCTCGCGCTGCGTGGAATAGAATGACGCTTGCGCCTGTTGCTGCTTTGCCTGCGCTGTCTCGATGTTACCCTTGTTCTTGTTCCAGATAGGCAATGGCACCGTTACTCCGATGCCCACAATACGCTCACGATCACCCGCCGCCCGCTCCTCGGAATACGTCGGCCCCACTGAGATCGCCGCATAACGCTCGTTCTTCGCCAAGTCCACGCGGAAGCCTTGCTGCGCCAGTTCCACCGCACGCACGCGCACCTCGAAATTATTGGTCCGCGCCATCTGGATGAACGGCTCCATCTGACTCATCGGCTCAAATGTCACATCCTGTTTTCCGATGATCATGGCTGTTCCAGCCGGGTTGCCGCGCAACTGGCTCAACTCCAGCAAGGCAGCCTTCGTCTTCAAGGCCGCTTCACTTGCTTTGCGTTGGGCATTCAGTTCTGTCGCTTCGATGACACGCGTCTCCAATAGCGGCGTCAGTCCGGCGGGATCGCGTTGCACCAACACCTCGCGCAATGCTTTAAAACGCTCCGCCACCTCTTCCGCTGCCGCGGCCTTTTCCTGCGCCGTCATTACTGCGAAAGCCAACGCTCGCGTGCGTGTCGCCAACGCCAGCTTGAAGCGCTCATAACCCAATTCCGCCAGTTCCACATCCCGGTTCGCGATGGCTTTGCGTAATCCAATGCGTCCCCGCCATTCAAAAGGTTGCATGACAGAGGCCGACCAAGCCACGCCATCGCCACTGCCTCCAGCACCGCCAACGCTCTTGTGCCCTGCGGTCACATTCAATTCCGGATTCGCCCACACGCCAGCGGTCTTCTGTCCGGCCTTTGCGGCAGCGATCTCCGCTTCGTAGAACTGGCGCTCCGGATTTTTCTCCAAGACCTCACGCACCAAGGCATCGATCGTGATGCTTGATGGCGACTCGGCTGCCTGCACGGAATCAGCAGCAATACCCGCCATAAACGCCATTATGGCCAACGGACGGCAATACTTCCCAACATTAAAACGCTTCATAAAATCAAAATCAGTTACGGACCAAATCTCAAAACAAACGGAAACAAACACGGTTTACCGGCGTCATGAAGACGCGCAATCGGACAAGAAAAGCCCCCTCACCAGGAAAGGTGTGGGGATTAGGAAGCGAAAGAAGGAGCACGGACAGGAAGGGCCGTGCGGGAAACAAACTGCCAAGATCGGGCCAGCTCAGGCGGAGCCGCCGTGAGGACACCGAGATTGATCGCCGCCGGCAGCACGACTTCAACCGTCATCACCACCGGCTCGATCTCGAACAAAACCAAAGCCAGAGAGACACTGTTCTCTTCGTGGCGGGAAACCTGATAGCTGGAAGACTCTACAGCGCAGCAACCGTGCTCATTACAATCATCACCGGAAGGAGCCTCGTGAGAAGCGCATTCAAGAAAAGCGAGTCCCGGCAGCGACTCCATCTGGCAATGCGCCACCACTGGCAACCACGCCAGCACGAGGAACAACGCCACGAATGACCGAACTATTCTCACTGGAGCAATGGATAGTTCACCTAGGGGATTTGTTCAAACTATTTTGCAAAACGCCCATAAAACAAAAAGCCGTTCCGCATCGCACGGAACGGCGTTTGTTAGCCTGCGAGCTACTGGCTTCCTCAGGCTTCGAAAGAGCGCCCGCATCCACAGCTTTGGCGGGCATTCGGATTGACGATCTTGAAACCGCCACCCGTCAGTTCATCTTTAAAATCGACTTGGCAACCGCGCAGATAGCTCAAGCTGAACTCATCCACCACGACAGCAACACCATCGGTTTCAACCACGGCATCCCCATCACGCGTTTCGTCAAAAGTCATCCCGTATTGTAGACCGGAGCAACCACCGGCTTCCACGTAGAGGCGAAGCGGCTTCCCTGCGTTCTCCGACTGCGTCTGGTGGATGACTTTGATCTGCTCCACGGCGCTTGGAGTGAGGGTGACGACGGCTTCGTTTGTGATAAGACTGCTCATGGCTGCGACTACATTTGAACCTTAGTCTTTTTAGCGAATCGTGTCAAACCCGATGCCGGAAATTTTTCTTAAAATTCCTGCTGGTTCAGCCTGCGATTTCACTTACCATTTCGCGTGAAAACCGAACAAACACCTGACCACAACAGCGCATGTTTGAAGCTGCCGAACTGGGCCGAACAATTCCCAAGGAAAAATACGAAGCCGAGCTGCCGAAATTGCGCGCCCGGCTTGTGCAGGCCCAGATCGCTCTGAAGGAAACCGGCTCTTCCGTAGTCGTCATTGTCTCCGGTGTGGATGGCGCAGGAAAAGGCGAACTCGTCCACCGCCTCAACGAATGGCTCGATCCCCGGGGAGTGGATACTCACGCCTTTGGGACACCCTCTGATGAAGAGCGCGAACGTCCTTTCTTCTGGCGTTTCTGGCGCACCCTGCCCTCCCGCGGCCGTATTGGCATCTTTTTCGGCTCTTGGTATACGGACCCGATCATCCGGAAAGTTTATGGTGAAAGTCATTCGGATGAATTGGACTCCGCCTTGAAACGCATCGGCTCCATGGAACAGATGCTCTCTGAAGACGGCACTGTGTTCGTGAAGCTCTGGCTGCATCTTTCCAAGAAAGCGCAATTCCAACGCCTTCACGATCTCGAGAACAATCCGCACACGCACTGGCGCGTGTTGCCTACGGATTGGAAACATCACAAGCTTTACGAGAAGTTCGAGAAGACCTCTGAGCGCGTCATCCGCATCACGGACACCGAGCACGCGCCGTGGAACATCATCGAAAGCACGGACCATCGGCATCGCGATCTGACCGCCGGCCGCCTGCTCGCGGATGCCTTGGAAAGCGTGATCGAAGGCCGGGCTTTGAAACGTTCCCGCCAGGCTTCACCACAGGTCGTAAAGGTGAAACCGACGGACGATGGCGACAAGACCATTCTGGACAAGGTGGATCTCGACCAGGACATCTCAGATAAAAAGTATCGCAAACGCCTGAACAAGTATCAGAGCGATTGGAGCCGCCTTGTCTGGGAAGCGCACGAGAAGAAGATCTCCAACGTCATCGTGTTCGAAGGCTGGGATGCCTCCGGCAAAGGCAGCTGCATCCGACGCGTGACCGAGGCTATGGATGCCCGTCTCTATCGCATCCTCCCCGTAGCCGCTCCTACCGAGGAAGAACGCGCGCATCATTACCTCTGGCGCTTCTGGCGCAGCCTGCCGCGCGACGGCCGTGTCACCATCTTTGACCGCTCCTGGTATGGCCGCATTTTGGTGGAACGTGTTGAAGGTTTCGCGAGCAAGGAAGAATGGATGCGCGCGTATCATGAACTGAACAATTTCGAGGAACAGCTCGTGGAACACGGCATCGTGATCCATAAGTTCTGGCTCCACATCAGCAAAGAAGAGCAGCTAGAACGCTTCAAAAAACGCGAACTCGTCCCCTACAAGCGCTACAAGATCACCGACGAAGACTGGCGCAACCGCAAGAAGTGGGACACCTACAAGGCCGCTGTGAATGACATGGTGGCCCATACCAGCACCGGTCCAGCGCCATGGACGCTCATTCCCGGAAATAACAAACGATTTGCCCGCGTCCAGATTCTCAAGACCTTGATCGAGCGTTTGGAAAAGGCTCTGTGAACTGCACCTTCTGATACGTCATGTTACCACGTGGCTTCCTGATACTGCTCTGCATGGTTTTGGCTGGCTTAGGTGCATGGGCGGGAAATCGATATTACGAAAACTCAGCTCAGTTTCTGAATGTCGGATCCCTCTCCATCGTGATGAAGTATCACAATGACGCTTACCAGCTCTCCCAAAGCAGTTTCGCTGTCCTATGCGGTTTGCTCTGCGCTGCCATTCCGTTGTCTGCCCTGATCGCCGGGCGTTTCCGCAGCCGGGCCAATTACTTGGGGGCCTTGCTGACATCCTTGGTCATCGCCTTGGGCCTAAGCATCGCCGCCCTGCTCTTTTACCGGCACGAAATTTCGTCTGCCGGACAGAAAATTGGTGAATTTTTCGCGTTAATGCGCGACTCCAAACGGGAGATAATCTTCAATCCTCTCAACCGTTCGTTGCTGTTTGCCATCGTCGTCACCTTGATGGTGGGCGTGCTGCGAGGGTTCATCTCGCCAGTCTCTGGCAAAAAATGAACTGATTACCAGAGGAAAGACTTCAGCTCGGCCACTTCCTTTTCATTCTCCAGCAATGTTGCACGCCATGAGATCAGCTTTCCCGCCTTTTTGAACTCCTCGCCCTTCAGAGTTAGTTGACTCCAGCTCCCAGACACCCCCAAGGGCTTGATTGCCTCTTCAATCACGATCTTATTAGGCTCACCGCTCACCCGCAACTCGATGCGCAGCTTCAAACTGTCCCGCTTCAGATTGATGCCCGTCCAACGGATGTCAAACCGCAGAGCCGCAGCCAGTTCCGGATTCTTGCGCAAATGAGCCTGATAGGCATCCCGCTCATAAAGACTGGGAGAAAGGGAATGACGGCCCTTGTCATCCAGCAAATGAGGCAACACTTTGGTGATCCGGGCCTTGGCCGCTTCTACTTGGGAAACCCCGGACACAAACATCAAAGCTATCACAATAAACCAGCGCATACGCGTCAAATTACCCCGGCCAAGGGGCCTCAGACAACCGTAAACCGCACTGGCCCAGATTTTAACACCAATTTACAGCAAAGAATACGGCTTGTTTTTCCCGCTAGAATAGGACAGTCTTGTCTTTAAATCTACATGAACACCGTGCTCCTGATAGATGACGACCGGGTAACCCGGCACGCTCTGTCTCATCTTCTGACCAACGGAGGATGGAAAGTTCTCGAAGCTGATGACGGTGAGTCTGGCCTTCGCATCGTCCAAGAAAGCGCGCCACAAGTGGTCATCTGCGATCTTTTGATGCCACGGTCAAACGGTTTTCAGGTCTGCCGAAGTATCCGGGAAAAAGGTCATTCGCTTCCACAGCCTAAAATCATCGTCACCACGGCCAGCAGCTACCCTACGGATCGTCTCAATGCGTTTGAAGCCGGTGCAGACGAATTCATCGTCAAACCCATCCAGCCTGCTGGTTTAATGGCTCTCCTAGAGTCACTTACCAATCCTGGCACCGAAACCGAGATCATCCGTCGCAAGGCCGGCAAACGTTCTGTCTCCCGCCCCTCAGACACCAGTGAGCATTATAAGCCCATGATGCTCGATGATGATGGCGTGCGTGTTCGTTTCTGGGGCGTCCGCGGCTCTATCGCCACTCCCGGACCGGACACCGCCTATTATGGCGGCAATACTACTTGCGTCGAAGTCCGGGCTGATGGTGAGATCATCGTCTTGGACGCCGGCACAGGCATCCGTCCGCTCGGCCTGAAACTCATCAATGAATTCAAAGCCCAGCCATTGCGTGCAACTATTCTTCTGACGCACACACATTGGGACCACATTCAAGGCTTCCCGTTTTTCATCCCTGCCTATAACCCCAAAAACCAGCTCCGCATCTTGGGTTATGAAGGTGCTCGTAAAGGTCTCCAGACCACTCTTTCCAGCCAGATGGAGAGCCCCTATTTCCCCATCAGCATGCAGGAAATGCCGGGCAACATCGAATGTCTGGAGCTCAAGGACCTTGAGTTCAACATCGGTAAGGTCAAGGTGCAGGCCAAGTTCGTGAATCACCCTGGCATCTGCGTGGGTTACAAGCTCATCACCAGCAAGGGTTCCATCGTGTTCATCCCGGATAACGAGCCCTATGCCCGGCTGAAAGCAGCTCCCGGCAAACTCGCTCCCAAAGAACACGCTGAAGCACTCGAATTCGCCCGGCAACAGGACCAGAAGCTCATCGATTTCATCCGCGGTGCCGAAGTGCTCATCATGGATTCCCAATATGACGCCACGGAATACCCGCGTCACGTCGGTTGGGGTCACACCTGCGTGGATGACACCGTTGCCTTTGCCATGACAGCAGGTGTGAAGAAACTGTTCCTCTTCCATCACGATCCCGGTCACGATGACGAGCACGTCGGCCATATGGAGGCTCAAGCCCGTGAACTCGTTCGCCGGCAGGAAGGCTCCTTGGAAGTGGAAGCAGCCCGTGAAGGTCTTATCCACGATCTTGCAGCGGCCACTTCGGCTTCAACTGGCGCCATTGCCGCTGGCAAAGTAGGGCTTGGATAGGTCCACAATTTTCACCTATCCAGAGAAGTCCCGCATTGCTCTGCGTCTTTCACCAAGGTAAAACACACCTGTCACGCAACTGTCACCCCGCCTTCATGAGCGGTTTCAGCTGTGCGGCATACGGTTTGGAGACGAATTGCTGGCGTGAAAACCATTTTGCTCGTTGACGAAGACCATGAGCTCCGCACCACCTTGCGCGGGTGGCTGACGGAATCGGGCTGGCACGTTTTTGAAGCGGAGAATGGAGCGCTTGCCTGGCCAGTCATCCAGGAGAAACACCCGAACGTCGTCATCTGCGATTTGCTCATGCCCCGCTGCAATGGCTTCCGCCTTTGCGGCCTCGTACGCAGCCATCCAGAGCTCAAAAATATCCGCATCATCATCTCCAGCGGTCGCGGGTATCCTGCCGACCGCGCAAATGCCATTGAAGCCGGAGCGGATGAATACCTCGTCAAGCCGGTTGAACAATACAAATTCCTCTGGCTGCTCAATCAAATTTTAGAACCAGGCTGGCAACGCAAAGTGGCCGCTCCTCCCCCCATCCCGCCAGATGCCCCCAGCGCCCCCATCCAGATTCAAACCGAAGGGATGAAGATCAAGTTTTGGGGCGTGCGCGGTTCCATACCCACACCCGGTCCCGCCACGGTCCACTATGGCGGCAATACGACCTGCGTAGAAGTCCGTGCGGATGGTGAGATCATGATTTTGGATGCAGGCTCGGGAATCCGCCCGCTGGGTCTGTCACTGATTAAAGAATTTAAAGGCCAGCCCATTCGTGTAACCCTCATGCTGTCACACACACATTGGGATCACATCCAAGGCTTTCCGTTCTTCGTTCCCGCATATAACCCGAAGAACCAGATCCGCATCTGCGGTTTCGAAGGTGCCCAGGCCGGCCTGCAAGGCATTTTGTCCTCACAAATGGAAAGCCCTTACTTTCCGGTGAGTTTGCGCCAGATGCCCGGCAATATCGTTTTTGATGAACTTCATGAAATGAAGTTCAAGGTCGGGAAAGTAGATGCGGAAGCCGCGTTCACCAATCATCCGGGCATCTGCGTCGGCTATCGTTTGAACACCAGCTTTGGCTCGGTCGCATTCCTGCCGGATAACGAACCTTACCAACGCCTGCGCGGCGCCACTACCCAGACTGGTGCGGAAATGGCTTACGCACGCAAGATGGATGAAAAGCTTATCAATTTCATCCGTGATGTGGATGTACTCATCATCGATTCCCAATACGATGATACGGAGTATCAGCGCCACGTCGGTTGGGGCCACGGTTGCCTGGATGACGTGGTCAGCCTCGCGCTCATCGCGGGTGTAAAGCGCCTCTATCTCTTCCACCATGATCCCGGACACGATGATGCCCACGTCACCCGCATGGTGGAATGGGCGCGCAATCTCGTGGCCATGCACGGTGACCCGCTTGTCGTCGAAGCCGCCCGTGAAGGTGAGGAGATCGTCCTCGGCGTGCCTGAGGCAACCCCCGCCGCTGCTGCCGAACCTGCCTAGGTGACGAACAGTGGTTTGCCTGGCCTGCCTTGACGCTTCCTTCATTTGCCATTGGACATTCTTTCGTCATTAGGATTTCGTCATCACTCATTCACGCCTTATGTCCTCAGGAAAATTGAACGGGAAAATCGCCGTAATCACCGGCGGCAGTCGCGGATTGGGCAAAGCCATGGCACTCGCTCTCGCCAATGAAGGAGCCCACCTGGCCCTCCTCGCCCGCGATGAAAACCGGCTTAAAGCCGTCACCGATGAAATCATGCAAGCAGGCGGCACAGCCGAATACTTCCTTGCCGATGTCACCGATCAATCCCAGGTGCATGCCGCAAGACAGGCAATCACCCGACGCTTCGGACAAGTGAACATTCTCATCAACAATGCAGGCATCAACATCCGCAAACCGCTGACTGAATATACGCTGGCGGAATGGCATCAGGTGATGAATGCCAACCTTACCAGCGTTTACCTCATGTGCCATGCATTCATTCCGCATATGACCGGTCGTGGATATGGGCGCATTCTAAACATGACTTCCATGCTGAGCCACGTCGCCCTGCCCGGCCGCGTGGCGTATTGCACTTCAAAAGCAGGGTTGCTGGGTTTCACGAAGGCACTCGCACTGGAACTCTCTTCGGAAAAAATCACCGTGAACGGAATCAGCCCCGGCCCGTTTGGCACTGAAATGAACCAAGTGATCATCCAAAACCCTGAGGCGAACCAGCAATTTCTCGATAATCTACCGGTGAATCGTTGGGGAAATGTGAAGGAAATCGGTGCGCTCGCCGTGTTCCTTTGCTCAGAGGACGCAGGCTTCATCACGGGAACCGATATGGTGATCGATGGCGGATGGACAGCCAGGTGAGCATCTGCATTAGACATCCACGCTCAAAAAGGCTCACGTATCAAACCCTCTGAAAATCTGCGTATTATGCCTGGTTTTCACATGTCCGTATTTGATACCTCGGCCAAGGTCTGATACTTTTACTTAAAGAATCAGCATGTTCGCACTGAAAGTTGTTTCACCCTGCGGACGTGCCCAACCAAGAACGGAATACAAATCATGAGCCAGGCAGTCATGGATCCGGCTGAAGTCCGACGGTTCGCCGAGGAACTGAAACGATTTAATACCGACTTGCAGAGTCGCATGTCCTCCCTTCAGGCGCGATTCACCGCTTTGGGCGATACCTGGCAGGACCAGGAACACGAGAAGTTCTCTGCCGAGTTCCAGCAAACCCTCAAAGCGCTGCGCAAGTTCGTAGAGACCTCCAACCAGCACACCCCCTACCTCCTCAGGAAGGCACAACGCATCGAAGAATACCTCTCCCAACGTTGAACTGAAATGGCTGATCGCGCACAAGTCACATCTGTTGAGGCTCTGGAGATCTTCCGGAGCCATCTCATCGTCTATGTGGAAAAACTTACGAACGCCGCGGACGATGTGACAGACGAAGTGACACGCACAAGAGTTTGGCTGGAAAATGACCGGCGGTTGCAACTTGAATCTGAATTGCGACGCCGCGCCAAAGTGCTGGAGATGGCGCAGCAGGAACTTTTCAGTTCACGCATCTCCAATCTGGAGCCGTCCACCTTGGACCGTCAGATGGCCGTGCGCAAAGCCAAGAACGCGGTAGATGAAACCATGCACAAGCTCACGGTCTTGAAGAAATGGAACCGGCAGTTCGAAAGCGAGGTCGATCCTCTAGCCAGGCAAGTGGAAAAAATGCGCACCATGCTCGGAACGGACATGACAGAAGCCGTGACTTCTCTCACCCAGATGATCACCATCTTGGAAGCGTATGTCAGGCTTGCAGCGCCTGATGCCGGACAGGCAGCGGCTACGGCGGCCTCTCCAGATTCGGAAAACAAAGAAGGAGACACACCCTCATGAATCTGCAATCAGACAAAGCAGTATTGATGAAAGTCTCCAAGGATATTGCGGCAAGCTGGGAACAGGCCAAAGGTTCCTGGCGTGACACCAAGAGCGGCGAGTTCGAACGGGCTTACATCGCACCCTTGCAGTCGAACATCACTGCGGCCCTCTCGGCGATCGACAAACTGGATAAACTTCTAACTAAAGTCAGGAAGGACTGTGAGTAAACATCTTCGGGTAACAGAAGTGCTGGAACTTCTCGCTCAGTTACAGACTACAGTTCGTGATTTCGCGACAAGGGGAAAGGCTCTGGACCAGCAATTCCGGTTTCAAACCAGTTCCACGCGCCGTACCGGTGATGCCACCATCGCGGATTTGGAGGCCCGCCTGGCGGGCACCCTGACGGATGTGGAGAACCAGTTTCAGGCCATCAAAGAAAAACTTGAAGCACGCCACGCCGCCCGTCAGAAACGGCTCGCGCGCGCTCAGAAATCCAGTCACGGCCAGCGTCAGCAGGAGGTAAATGATTTCGAAGGCAAACAGAAATACCAGTTGCAGCGCGAACTCCTGCAGAATGAACGCCGGCTGGAAACCGGCCTGGCCAACGAAGAAAGCATTTATGCGGAGTTCACAACCAGGATGACTGAATCCTTGGGGCATTTTAATTCCCTGGATCACGCTGTTCAAAAAACATTCGGCTCGAACAAAAAATTCAATCTGCTGCTGGAGGCGGTGGCGGTTGAAAAAAGTCCTGATGCCACCTCCACGCACGAGCAAGACCTTAAAGAATTGAACGAACTGACCGACCGCACGAACGCTGAGTTAGCCCAGTTCCAGAAACTATTCCTGCCCTCATTATTCCGCTCCCAGTCCGATCCGCTGGCCGCACAGATCGCCCAGTCCATTCTCCGGGGACGCAAGCTGGCCGCGGCGGTCTCCAACAAATCTGCGGCGCACCACGCAGCCGAACTGCAACACATCAAGGACGTTTGCACTGCCACCACCAATTCCTTGAATGAGCATTGGTCAAGAGTCGTGGCCGAAGCCTCCTCATTGCGCGAGAAATTCACCAGGAATGTCGCTGAACGACATGCCAATGCGCTGCGCCGCAGCGAGCATCTGCTGCATAAGCAATTGCAGCAATTCAAGCAACAACATCAGGCACAGTCGGTCCTATTGCGCGAGGAAGCAGACATCAAAAAAAAGCAGCATGGTGAAAATCGCGACCTGAAAGTCGGGCAGTTTGCCAGAGACTATGAAGCTCAACGCCAGGAACTGCTTGCCTCTCTTCATAATATCCTCAAGCCGATCTATGAACGGTTTGAAGCCCACATGGCGGTCACGAATGATAAGTCCCCGGATTGGCCGGAGCATCTGGCGACAGACTGGCAACCACCCGCAGAATTCGTCAGCGCGGCCAAATTCGCCAGCCTGGAAGTGGATGTCGATAAACTCGCAGAGGTCAACTTGGGTGAAATCAATCTCCCCCTGCCCGGTCCGGCACGATTCACCTTGCCGCTCTCGTTGAACTACCCATGGAACGGCTCCATTCTGCTCGAGACTTCGCAAACGGATGCTGAAGCGATTGATTCGTTGAACAACATCATGTTGCGTTTGCTGGAGCAGTCGCCACCGGGACGCGCGAGCTTCACTATCATTGATCCGGTGGGGCTTGGACAAAGTTTCGCCGGCATCATGCACCTCGCCGATTACGGCGATCATCTGATTAACAGTCGCATCTGGACGCAGCCGCAGCAGATCGAGAAAAAGCTCACGGAACTGAGCGAACACATGGAAAAGGTCATCCAGATGTACCTTCGCAACGAATACGAGAGCATCACCGAGTATAACGAAAAAGCAGGTACAATCGCCGAGAAGTATCATTTTCTCGTAGTTTCAGGTTTCCCTGCCAACTTTAGCGAACAGGCGGCCCGTCGCCTTCTCAGCATCGCAACCAGCGGTGCCCGGTGCGGAGTTTTCACGCTTATCCAATGGGATCGCCGCCAGTCTGTACCGCATGATTTTCTGGGCGATGAATTGCGGAAAAGCAGCGTCAGCCTCACAAACAAAGGCGGCGCATTTGCCTTCTCCAACTTCAACAGTAACGGTCTCAGGCTTACCTTGGATCGTTCCCCTTCGGCAGATTTCGTCACCGAATTCATCCAGCGTGTCGGTCAATGGAATATCAACTCCAACCGCATAGAAGTACCCTTCTCGCATGTGGTGCCGCCGGAAACGGAGCAATGGTCGCTTGAGACATCCAAGGAACTGCGCGTGCCCATCGGCCGCACTGGCGCGACAAAGCTGCAGTATCTCGCCATCGGTCAAGGCACACGACAGCATGCGCTCATCGCTGGCAAAACGGGTTCCGGAAAATCCACCCTCTTCCACGTCATCATAACCAACCTCGCTCTGTGGTGCAGTCCTGAGCAGGTGGAGTTTTATCTGGTGGACTTCAAAAAAGGTGTGGAGTTCAAATGCTACGCCAGGCGCAATCTGCCGCATGCCCGCGTCATCGCCATTGAGAGCGATCGCGAGTTCGGTCTTAGCGTCTTGCAAAAATTGGATGATGAATTGCGCCGCCGGGGCGAACTCTTCCGGAAACTCGGTGTGCAAGATGTGGCTGGCTACAGGCGCGCGGGCGGTACAGAACCCATTCCGCGTTCACTATTGTTGATCGATGAGTTTCAGGAACTGTTTGTGGAAGATGATCGTGTCTCGCAAGGTGCTGCGCTTTTGCTGGACCGTATTGTACGCCAAGGCCGTGCCTTCGGCATCCATGTCATCCTAGGGTCACAAAGCCTCGGGGGTGCTTATACCCTCGCGCGCACGACGATGGGGCAGATGGTGATCCGCATCGCCCTGCAATGTAATGAAGCAGATGCATATCTCATCATGAATGAGAACAATCCCGCTCCGCGAATGCTGACCCGCCCTGGCGAAGGCATCTACAATGACATGGCGGGATCGATGGAAGGCAACAGCCCTTTCCAAACCGTCTGGCTCTCCGACGACATCCGGGATCATTACCTCGACAGGGTGGTCGCAATGAATCTCCTGCGGCCGAGCTCATTGCCCGCCCCCATCGTCTTTGAAGGCAATGAACCAGCCGATGTAAAAACGAACGATTGGCTGCAACCGTTGCAGTCGGCCGGGCGCGTCACAACTCCCGCACAAGCCTCGATATGGCTCGGCACGCCAAACTCCATTAAAAGCGCGACCGAAGTTGTGTTCCAACGCCAAAGCGGCAGCAACCTGCTTGTCGTCGGACAAAACCCCGAAGCGACCCTCTCCATTATCGCCGTCTCACTCGTCGCATTGGCCGCCCAATATCCGCCAGGAAAAATGCGGGCCATAGTCATCGACGGATCCCTGCCCGGTTCAAGCGAACGGGCTTATTTGGATGCTGTTGTCAGCGCTGTCCCTCAGGAGATCATCATCGCTCGCGGAAATGAAGTAGACGAACAAATGCGCTCACTCGCGCAGGATTTGCAGAAACGAACGGAAAATACTGCAGACGTTGAATTTCCCGTGACGTTCGTGTTCATCCATGATCTGCAAAAGCATAAACGGTTGCGTTATGAGGAAGATTTCAGCTTCTCCACTGACGACAACGCTCCAGTCAACCCGGGCAAAATCTTCGAACAGATCATCACCCAAGGTTCAGCTATGGGGATTCACCTTCTGGTCTTTTGTGACACGTTCAACAACGTGAACCGGTTCATCAATCGCAAGGCGATGACGGAATTCGAGATGCGTATCCTCTTCCAGATGAGCACAAACGACTCTGCCAGCCTTATTGATTCCGCCAAGGCCTCCAACCTCGGATTGCATCGAGCAATTTATTATAATGAGCAAACCGGAGATTTGGAAATATTCCGCCCTTACTCTCTGCCGACGAGAGAGTGGCTGGAGAAAGCAGGCGGTGAGACGGCCCAGCCGAAGTAGCAAGCAGCGTTGACCACGGACCGCGCAGTGCTGGACCAAGCGCTTTTGAAGCGCAGCCCGCAGAAGTATTCTGATCAGAATGCTTGGGCGGAAATCCTGCGAAAATGTCTTCTCGCTATTCCATCCTCTCCCATCGTGCAGATGCGATAGAGAATCTTGCCACCGCATATATCACAGCCATCAGCATACATTCCGCCGCCAAAAACCACCAGAACCAACCTCCTGCTTTGGACCAGATCGCCAATCCTGAAAGAATCATCGAGCCGAACATCACCCCCACAGTCATCGCCCCTTGCTTCATATTCTTCGTCCCGTCGATAGGCACCGACATCGGCACGGCCTTGCCCCCCAGATTTGGTATCAGCGCAAAAAACGGCAACGCAATCAATCCGGGCAACAAAAGGAGCAGTAGATCCGGTGAATTTGCGACAAAAATAGCAATGCCCGTAAACACCACCAGAACTGGCAGAGTCAGGAACAGCAAAACTGCCCGCCTTGCTCCGTGGCATAACTGCCCTGGTCCCCTCATGGGGGCTTGTCTGAAGATATCAGATGCCTGCCATTGCTGGGAAAATGCCAGCAACCCCAAAGCCTGCAATGGGACCAGCGCCAGGTAACTCCCCGCAAATGCGATCCCAAAACCACCACCGCTCTTTCCTGTCAAGGTGCCTTGCAGCAAAAAGAAGACCGGCATGATCAGCATAGGTGCGATCGCCGGATATATCCGCAGCTTCACTTCCCGGTCTCGAAACAGATAATTTGCTGTAAGCAGAAACGAGGCCCGCGAGACCGGATCACGCAACCACCAGCTAAACGGAGGGGTCCTTACCAGCTTCGACAACCATCTTTCTCCTGTTGATGATGCCGCAGTTTTTGTCGGCTTCGCCTCGTTCAGCGTCTGTAACCCCGTGTCGTAATCCTTTGCCAGCTTGTCAAACGCCAGCCAGACCACCAAAGCAGTTGCCAGCATTCCACATCCGGCCAGCGTCCACGATATGGAAGCGCGTTGTCCGACCATCACATCATCCATTCCGGCGAACCAAGCGGGCGGCAGCAGATATATCCACCATGCCTTCAGAACGGATTCCGCTCCCGGCTCCATGTAGCGTAATAGCTGTGGCACCAATTGCCCGCCCAAAACCATGGCAATGGCTACCAGCATCTGCACCATCGTCATTAGATTATCCAGCCGTTCGCGGCCGAACCATCGCAAGCAAAGCTGATATACGAGAACAACTGTGGCTGTGCAAAACAACGCCTCCAAAAACAGGGAGAATGCATGTGCGGCCAAAAAAATGATCCCGATCTGCCGGATGCCCAGGGCGAAACCGATGAAATTGAAGGCCCCCGCCAGCCAGAGAGACACCTGCACCATCACTGTTATCTTGGCCCACAGCAACGCCTTGGTCGTCACCGGACGATGCATCAAGATATCCGACTCTTCCTTATTGAACAGCACTTCGCCTGCGGACGCCGCAACGAACATCCCAAGGAAAATCGTTGTCATTCCATGGAGATACAATGACAACGCAAATATGGATTGCTTGGCGAAGGCAATCGCCACCAACCCGATCAGCGCGTAGATGACCAGCGTCATCCCGAGCTTGCTCCCAACAGATGACGGCGCTCCACCTTTCTGAATGCCACGCGAGGTCCGGCCACGCAGGAAGAGCGTGAGAAAAAGTTTCCGCAACACCTTCTCTTGTGACGGCGATGGCCCGGGTTCAGGCAATGGCGGCGGCAAACTCATGAACGGAATGTCTTAGCAAAATCCGCAGCCCGCCGCTCTATTTCCTCACCGCCGGTCAGACGCGTAAACAGTTTCTCTAGCGTCCCTGATTCGTGTGTTGCCACGAGTTCATCCGGTTTCCCGTCCACCATCAACCGTCCCTTGTCAATGATCACCACGCGATCACACACACGCTCCACCACATCAAGGATGTGGGAACTGTAAACGATCGTCTTTCCCTCGCGCGCCAGTGTCTGGATCAAGGCTTTAAAACCCACCGCTGCATTCGCATCCAGGCCGTCCAATGGCTCATCAAAAAATACGACTGGGGGATTATGCAACAAAGCGGCGGTGATGACCACCTTGCGTCTCATGCCTTTTGAGTAGGCACCCAGCAACTTGTCCGTCAGTGTGTCCCATGTGAGATCAAAGAAAACGATGAATTGCCGGATTCGTTCCCGCGCCTCCGTTTCTGGAATCCCATATAAGGCTCCTACCATCTCCAGATATTCCAGCCCGGTCAGCGACTCAAACACTGCCCCCGAATCAGGCACAAACCCCACCTTCCGCTTCACTTCCAACGGTTCATGCACCAGATCAAACCCGCAGATCGTCGCTGATCCACTTGTCGGTTCCAGCATCCCCGTCAGCATTCGCAACGTCGTCGTTTTCCCTGCTCCGTTCGGTCCAAGAAAGCCGACAATCTGCCCCGCCGGCACTTCGAGAGACAAGCAATCGACCGCCAACTGTGTTCCGAAGTGTTTGGTAAGCTTTTGTAAGGAGATCACAAGCCCGTCCTTGTTTCGGCAAAATCAATAGGCATGCCAGCATGCTAATCATATTCTCTGACTTTTGCCCAGCCTAACCGGCAGGAAGCATGGACACATCCTCATCCTGTTCAGGAGGACGCCGTAATTCAGCCTGCCTCATTCTAGGCACTGCGCCTTATGACGTAATGCATGATCGATAAGTACAAGTGCAGTCATCGCTTCCACCATTGGCACCGCGCGAGGCAACACGCATGGGTCGTGCCGTCCCCGGCCCTTCAGCGTCGTGTTCTTGAGATCCTTGCCGATGGTGTCCTGCTCATGCATCACCGTCGCCACCGGCTTGAACGCCACGCGGAAATAGATCGTCTCGCCGTTCGAGATGCCGCCTTGGATGCCGCCTGAGCGATTCGTCACCGTCCGCACCTTGCCACCCTTCATGCGGAACAAGTCGTTGTGCTGCATACCCGTCAGACGGATGCCATCGAAACCAGAACCGATATCAAAACCCTTCGATGCCGGCAGACTCATCATGCCCTTCGCCAGATCTGCTTCCAACCGATCAAACACCGGCTCACCCCAACCAACTGGCACGCCACGGGCAACACCTTCAATGATGCCGCCTACGCTGTCACCAGCTTTGCGAGTCTTCTCAATGAGCTTGATCATCTTTGCCGCCGCCTTCTCATCCGGGCAACGCACGATGTTCGATTCGATATCCTTGACCGCCACTTCCTCCGGATTCACTTCCACTTTGATGTTCTGCACCTGCTTCACGTAAGCGAGCACTTCCACGCCAAAGCGTTCCTTAAGCAACTTCTTGGCAATGGCCCCACCCGCTACGCGCCCGATCGTCTCCCGCGCGCTGGTGCGTCCGCCCCCCTGCCAATTGCGAAAACCATACTTCGCCTGATAAGTGTAATCCGCGTGGGAAGGACGGAACTTGTCTGCCATCTCGGTATAAGCTTCCGAGCGCATGTCCTCGTTCTTCACCCACATGCTGATGGGCGTGCCGAGCGTCTTGCCCTCAAACGTACCGGACATGATCTTCACCGTGTCCGATTCCTTGCGTGGCGTAACGATGCTGGATTGCCCCGGCCGACGCCGGTCCAAGTCAGGCTGGATATCCGCCTCGGTCAATTCCAGACGCGGCGGACAACCATCCACTACGACGCCCACGCCGCCCCCGTGAGATTCGCCCCACGTAGTGATCCGAAACAAATGACCGAACGTATTACCCATATAGATTCAGCCATCTTGAGGAAAAACCGCCCGCAGGTCAAACGGTGAGAGGTGATTCGTTAAATGGTTAAAAACATTAAACCGTGAAAAGATCGCTCTTTCCACGGTTTTATCAGCTTTTTATCGGTAGAATTGGCTACTTTTTCTCCGGCTCCCAGCCACCACCCAAAGACTTGTAAACACTCACGAGAGCCGTCGCCGCGTTCACCTGGCTCACCACATGCTGCTCTTGTGTGCTTAACAGCGTGCGCTCAGCATCCAACACAGTCAGGAAGTCAGAGACGCCATCCTGATAGCGTTTACGGGCCAGCCCAGCCGCTTCTCGTGCCGCTTCCTCGGCATCACGCAGATGCCCAAGACGCACTTGCTCACGACCATAATTCGTCAGCGCGTTCTCCGTTTCCTCAAGCGCGAGCAAAACCGTTTGCTCATAGATGTTCAACGAGCCTTCCACGCGGGCATCCGCCGCTTTGATCTGGGCCCGCACGCGCCCTAAATTCAACGCCTCCCAGGTGATGCGCGGACCGAACGACCACGCTTCATTACCCGAATCCACGAAACCGGATAAACGTGTCGCCTCCAAGGCCACGCGCCCATTGAAACTCACCCGCGGAAACAAATCCGCCGTTTCAACTCCCACGCGAGCTGTCGCGGCCGCCAAAGAACGCTCAGCGGCACGTATATCAGGACGGCGACGCAACAGCGCAGCCGGATCGCCCAAGGCCAAATCTCCCGGTAACACCGGCAGCGGTGATTCCTTCAACAGATCCTCCGCGAGCGCCTTAGGCACATGCCCTGTAAGCACGGAAAGCCGGTGAATCGTGCGATCAATCGAGGCTTCCAAAGGCGGGATCGAACCGAGTGTGCTGCTCAATAACGTCTTCGCACGCGCCACGTCCAATTGTGTACCACGACCACCCGTCAGCAAGGCATCTGCCACGCGCAACGTTTCCACCTGATTCGTCGCATTGCGACGAGCCACATCCAGTTGCGCCTGACCGCCTCGCAATAGCAGGTAATTGATGGCCACTTCTGCCCGGATGCTGATCAACACATCAGCACGATCTGCCTCCACCGCTTCCACCGTGGCTTTGGCCGCATTCACGCTGCTACGCACCGCACCGAACAGGTCGAGTTCCCAAGTGGCATCCACGCCCACTTGATACAACTGGCGATGACGCCCGTTGCGCGACTCATTCGGATTCGTCGCCAAACTGCTTTGCGAAACCGCATAAGACCCATTCGCCTGCGCCGTGGGAATGTAATCGAACCGGGCTTCACGCCAGAGCGCACGAGCCTCTTGCAAACGTGCAGTTGCGATCTTGAGGCTGTGATTGTTTGTCGAAGCCTGCTGGACAAGTTGCGTCAGTTTCTCATCCTGTAAACTGCGCCACCATTCTTGATCCACGAGGTTCATGGAAGCACTGGTCAATGCCGTACCAAAGGCGGCCGGCGACACCGTCTTGGGCGCTTCATATTTCGGCCCCACCTGGCAACCACTCCATACCGTGGCACCCAGCACCACTGCCAATCCCGTCGGCATCCAATTTTTCATCTTAGCAAGCATGATCAGTGTCCGGGTTGAGCGTGAGGGGGTTCTTCCGACGTAACATCCGCTTTCTTCTTAGAGAATTTCCGGATCACCACATAGAACACCGGCGTGAAGATCAAACCGAAGATCGTGACGCCGATCATTCCGTAGAACACAGCGGAGCCAAGTGCCCGTCGCATCTCGGCACCAGCACCCGTGGCCAACACCAACGGCAACACGCCCAGGATGAACGCGAAGCTGGTCATCAAGATCGGGCGCAAGCGCAAGCGGCATGCCTCAACGGCTGCATCGAAGCGGCTCATACCCACATCTTCACGCTGCTTGGCGAATTCCACGATCAAAATCGCGTTCTTCGCCGCCAGACCGACCAGCACCACCAGCCCGATCTGTGTGAACACATTGTTATCCATCGACTTCATCCACACGCCGCCCAAAGCAGAGAGCAAGCACATGGGCACGATCAAGATGATCGCGAGAGGCAAGCCCCAGCTTTCATACAAAGCAGACAGCACGAGGAAAACGAACACCACGCACAGCGGGAAGATGTACACAATGGTGTTACCGGCCAGAATCTGCTGATAGGTCAGGTCCGTCCACTCGATGGAGTAACCGTCCGGCAGATTTTCTTTCGCCAATTTTTCCACTTTGGCGATCATATCGCCTGAGCTCACATTCGGCAGCGTGTTACCATTGATATCCGCCGAGTAATACAGGTTGTAACGCTGCACGCGATCCGCGCCACCGATCTTGGTCACTTCCACCAGGGCGCTCAACGGCACCATCTCTCCCTTGCCATTGCGCGTCTTCAAGCGGTTGATGTCCTCCGGGTTCACGCGATAAAGCGGGTCCGCTTGCGCCATCACCTGATACGTGCGACCGAAGAGGTTGAAGTCATTCACGTAGATGGACCCCAGATATACCTGCAGCGCCTCGTTGATATCCGCGAGCGAGACATCCATCGTCTTCGCTTGTGCGCGGTCGATGCGGATATTGTATTGTGGGACGTTTGCCTTGAAGCCCGTGATGAGCGAGATCAGTTCGGGATCTTTCTGCATCGCTTCCAGCAACCGACCCGTGGCCACCTGCAAAGATTCCAACCCCGCATTGTTCAAGTCCTGCACCTGGATACGGAAACCACCGGCATTACCCAAACCACGCAACGGCGGCGGTGGCAGCACGATCACACGTGCTTCCTGCACTTCGGCGAACTTCTGCCGTATAGTCGCCAGCAACTTCTCCCCCTTCAGCGCCGGGTCTTTACGGTTATCAAATTTATCCAGCACCAAGAAGGCCGCCCCCACGTTCGGCTGGTTCGCTTGCAGAACGGAAGAATACCCCGAGATAGCGAAGGTGTGCGCCACACCGGGAATCGATTGCGCCAGCTTATCCACCTTTTGCACCACGGCGTCCGTGCGCTCAAAGGAGGAACCATCCGGCAACTGGATCACGCAGATCATGTAACCCATGTCTTGCGAAGGGATGAAGCCCGTTGGCACCGCCTTGAACGTGCCCCAGGACAACCACACGCAACCACCATAGACCAACAAGATCACGATGCTGACCCGTAGGAAACGGCGCACGGAGTTCGCATAAAAATCTGAGGCCCAAGTGAACGACTTATTGAACAGGCGGAAAAACCAGCCAAGCAAGAAATCCAGCAGACGTGTCAAAACATCCGTTTTCTTATGATGCGGCTGCAGAAGTAACGCGCACAACGCCGGGCTCAATGTCAGCGAGTTGAACGCCGAGATCACCGTCGAGACCGCGATCGTCAAAGCGAACTGACGGTAGAACTGCCCCGTGATGCCGCTGATGAACGCCGTAGGCACGAACACCGCGCACAACACCAAAGCCACGGCGATGACCGCCCCGCTCACTTCACCCATCGCTTTGATCGTCGCTTCCCGCGGACTCAAACCATCCGCGATGTTGCGCTCCACATTCTCCACTACCACGATGGCGTCATCCACCACGATACCGATGGAAAGCACCAATCCGAACAGGGAAAGATTGTTCAGCGAGAAGCCGAAAAGTTTCATTACCGCCAAGGTGCCAATCAAGGACACCGGCACAGCCAGCAGCGGAATGATGGACGCACGCCACGTCTGCAAGAATACGACGACGACGATGACCACCAGAATCACGGCCTCGATCAACGTCACCAACACGGACTTCATGGAAGCACGCACGAACTGCGTGGTGTCGTAGTTGATGCGATAATCCACACCTGGGGGGAAACGTTGCTTCAAACGCTCCAAAGCCTTGTAAACTTCATCCGCCGTGTCCAAGGCATTGCTGCCGGGTAATTGGAACACGCGCAAGGAAACCGCATTCTTACCATCCATGTAAGTCTTGGACGCATAATCTTTCGCACCCAACTCCACTCGTGCCACATCCTTCAAACGGACGACATCACCGCTCTCGCCCGTTTTCACGACGATATCTTCGAATTGTTCCACACTCACCAAACGACCTTGCGCCGTCAGCGTGTATTGAAACGCCGTCCCCGCCGGAGCAGGTTGCTGGCCAAGGCTGCCCGCCGCTACCTGCACGTTCTGTTCACGGACAGCACGAACGACATCACCGGCCGTCAACTGACGGGAGGCGATCTTGTCCGGGTCCAGCCAAAGGCGCATGGAGTAATCCAACCCGCCCAAGCTCGACGCCTCGGCCACACCGGGCAAACGGGCGATCTCGTTCTGGATCTGCAACGTCACATAATTCGCCAGATATGAAACACTGCGTGAACCATCCGGGCTGAAGAACTGGGCGGCCAGCGTCAGATCAGGCGAACGCTTTTGCGCCATCACACCCAAGCGGCGCACATCTTCCGGCAGTCGCGGCAAGGCGGCATTCACGCGGTTCTGCACCAGTACTTGTGCCTGATCCAAATCAGTCCCCAACTTGAAGGTCACCGTGATCTGCACGCGACCATCCGCCGTGGATGAGGAAGAGACATACAGCATGTTCTCCACCCCGTTGATCTCCTGTTCCAGCGGCGTAGACACAACCTCCGCCAATGTCTTCGCATCGGCACCTGGATATGTGGCAGTGACAACAACGGTCGGCGGAATAACGTCTGGATACTGAGATACTGGCAAAACGAGATAAGCCAGACCACCCAGCATAGTGATCAAGATGCTCAGCACCGCCGCGAAGATCGGGCGGTCCACGAAGAAGCGCGAGAAATTCATTGTGCGCCGTTGCTTGAGTTCGTGCCACTGGCGGGCTGCATCTCGGACATCTCAGTTGTCACTTGCTGTCCGGACCGCACCGCCATCATGCCGTTGACGATCACTTTGTCGTCCGGTTTCAACCCTTCGCGAACGACCCGCATACCATCGATGATCGGGCCCGCTTTCACGGGGCGATAGACTACCGTGTTCTTGGAATCAACCAGCATCACATAACTGCGGCCCTGATCGTTGCCTATGGCGGCATCGCGGATCATCATGCCTTGATAAGTCCCTGAACCCGGAATCTGCACACGCGCAAAGAAGCCAGGAGCCATCAACTTATCCACGTTCGGAAACACGCACCGCGCACGAATAGTACCGGTGTTGGGATTCAACTGGTTATCCACGAAGTCCACCGTTCCGATGTGCGGAAACGTCGTGTCCGTGGCCAAGCCCATGCGAGCGGGGATCTTCTTGAACAAAGCGCTCTCGCGTTTGCCCTGACGATACAATTCGCGATATTTCAGCGAGGAACGCTCATCTACCTCGATGTAACAGTAGATTGGATCGAGCGAAACAATGGTAGTAAGCACTGAACCGGAACTACCACCGCCCACTACCAAGTTACCCGAGGTCACCCGGGCGTTGCTGATGCGACCGGAAATCGGCGCACGCACTTCGCTGAATTCCAGATCAAGTTTGGCTGCACGCACCGCCGCCTCAGCCGCCTTCACGTTCTGGTCAGACTCAGTCGCCTGCTTGGTGCGTTGCTCATACTCTTCTTGGGAGATGGCGCGGCTCTTGAAGAGCGAGTCGGCATTCTTTGCCTCGATCCGGCTCAACTCGGCACGGGTCTTGGCCCGGCTCAGTTCCGCCTCCAAACGGTCTACAACTGCCTGAAATGGGCGGGCATCCAGGGAAAACAGCAGATCGCCCGCTTTCACATCAGCGCCTTCCTGAAAATGAACCTTCTCCAGGAAACCGGAGACACGAGCCCGCACCTCGAC
The DNA here is from genome assembly GCA_036405135.1 of Verrucomicrobiia bacterium. Lineage (NCBI taxonomy): Bacteria > Pseudomonadati > Verrucomicrobiota > Verrucomicrobiia > Verrucomicrobiia bacterium. The sequence goes on from DASWYF010000039.1 coordinate 78,504, forward strand.
AGTTTCCACAGAGGCAAGCCGCCCCGTAAACTCATCCCACTCATCGATTTCTTTCGGGATCGGATTCGCTACGGTCACTTTAGACAACGGCGGAGCATCCGCAGCTTGCACCGGATGCGATATTGTCAACGCCAGCAACGTAATGATACTGGCTGCCAGAAATGAAATCCGGCTCTGGAACGAGAGTTTCCCGAAGTTACAGGACGAGGTACAGCTATCCCACATAAGGAGGATATTGTGCCTTCTCGTGCAAATTTGGCTAGATGCACACCAGACATATCGGCTATACATTTTTTGCATGACCAATCTAGATGATCTCCGTTTGCTGCGCGCGTTTGTGCGTATCGTGGAGAGCGGCAACATCTCATCTGCTGCGCGGGTGCTCAATGTTTCACAGCCAACACTTAGCCGTCAATTGCGCCAGCTTGAGAATGTGGTGGGTGTGCCATTGATCCGGCGTGACACTCACACGATGAGCCTGACACAGGCAGGCAGGACCTTGTTGCATGACGCCAGAAACTTGCTGGGTCTTGCCGAATCCGCCGCTGAAAGGCTGCATGAAGACCGGGTCGTGCCGCGGGGACATATCCGCGTTGTTTCAGTCGTGGATTTCGGACAGTGGATCGTCACCAAAGTCTTGGCCCGCTTTTGCGAAACCAATCCAGAAATCACCGGCGAGCTGCATCTCCTCAACCGACCGACCAAGTTTGTGGAAGAAGGCTTTGACTGTGGCATCTCCGTCGGCGAACCAACAGACAAGTCCGTGGTGGCAAGAAAGGTATGCACCTTGAAACGCCACCTGGTCGCCTCTCCCAAGTTACTTGCAAGAAGACATACGCAACCGAAGTCCCCATCGGATCTCAGGGATATCCCCTGGCTTGGCATCTTGCAACCTCACTTTTATGCGCGCGACAGGTTAACTTTGCACCGGGAGAATAAATCCTGCACGGTGACGGTAAAGCCAGTGATGTTGTTGGATGGCGTCACTGCCTTGCGTGAAGCCGCCCGCGCCGGTGCTGGGTTCACCATGCTTCCAGCCTGGCTGATTCATCAGGAACTGGCGGCAGGCGTATTGGTTCCCATCCTGCCTGAATGGACGATGAGCGAACTGGATCTGCATGTCGTACATCTGCCACACCAGCGCCTGCCTGGACGCGTAAGAGGTTTTGTCGATTACTGCCTGCGAGAGATCCCTGTGGTGATGGAAGATCTGCGCTCCTGTCAAAAGACATCACATCGGGTCGCCTGATAAAATCCGTTGCTTCGCCATCATTGGTTTCTCAGGGCATCAAAAAGACGCGATAGTTTCGCAGAGAAATGCTGGCTGGCTCCGGATAGGTGTTGGGCGGGCCTTGATCCAGCAATGCCACCGTGCTTCCCGTTCCAATGATTGAGAACAGCATCGTGGTCCAATTGATATTGTCGTCGCTATACTGCACGTAGTAGGTCCGACCAAGGAGTGTGTTGATTTGCAGTAGGTAATCCTTGTCATCAAGGCGTTGAACCTGGACGCCCGTAAGCAATTGCGAGCCGCCAGAAACGCTTGGCGGGGTTTGAACCGGGGTGACATCTACCTCGAAGGTCGCTGCTGTTGGAATCTGGCTGCCGGCCGGCACACGGAATTCCACCACCAATTCAGCTGTCTGGTTGGCAGCCAAGGTGACATTGAACATCACATAGCTGCGTCCATCGATCAAAGTGCCCGCAGCGTGCGGCAATGTGACACCGGACGGCAGGTTGCCGACTGCCACACGTACCGCATCAATCGTGGAACCTGTAGTGTTCGTGATCTGCAAACGTTGCTCAAAGAGACCCGTCAGCGGATTGCTGATGCTGCCCGAAGACAGGGTGCTGACCACTGAGAATTGCGGGAATCCCGGAATATTGCTGCCGTTCGCAGCATCAAGCAGCAGTATCCCGCCCGTCTTCACAACACCAGTCAGGCTCGTGGCATCCGCGACTGTCACCAAGCCACCGCCGAACTGCACTCTGCCCACTGGCACAGTTCCCACCGTGCCCACCGCCACATTCGTAGCATCGATCACATTGATGCCACCGGTGCCAGTCGCCATGGCAATAAGAACCACTTCCGTCTCGACCGCATTGCCGCCGGACACGCCTATGGCAACCGCAGAAACCATCCGCAGATTGCGTGCGTAGATGTCCGGTCCGGCATCTGTGCCTGCTTCAGTGATGCTGCCACTCGCGGATACGATGCTGACATCACCCCAAGCCGCCTGGCCAGCAAGGATGTTGCCACCACGATCTGCGGTGCTCCGAGCATCCACTTGGTTAAAGGTCACACTGCCTGAGGCGGAAATCCGAATATTCGCCGCCACAGTCTGTAAAACACCGTTCAACGTCACACTGCCACCGGTCGCTGCGATATCAGCCGTGCCACCAACTACACTTAACATGATGCCCGCATTCACGGTGAGGCTGGCGCTGGACAAGATGCTCAGGCTGCCATTGGCCACCATCACATTCGCCGCCACTACCGCATTGCCACCGGCGGAAGACAAGAGGACATTTCCGGCGCCGGTGTTATTCACCGCCGTAGTGATCGTCAGACTGCCAGCCAGCGTGCGGATAACGATGCCAGTCGCTCCACTGATGCCACTCAAGGGGCCAGCGTCACCACTTACCGTCGGCAGACCTTCCACCCCCACAGTGTTTACGTTCACTGCGCTGATCGTATCGACCGCCAAGGTGCCCGATGCCACGATGTTTACGCTGCCTCCAGCGGAAACGGCAATGGCAGCCGCATCAATCTCTATACCATCCGCAGCATTGGGCACCAAATCACCTGCATTTCCGGCGGTGCTCAACCGGATGTTACGAGCGTAGATATTGACGGCTGCGCCAGCGTCGGCATCCGTGATGCTGCCACCCTGGGCAAACACGCTCACATCACCCCATGTGCTTTGTGCTCCGCCATTCCGCGTGTCCACGATACCCAGCTTCACCGCACCGCTGGCCACCACGCGGGCATTCCCACCATTCGCCAGCAATTGTGCCGATGCCGCCATGGACACATCGCCACCTTGGGCGATGAGTTCAGCTGTTCCGCTCATCACCGACACATTGGCATTCACCTCAACACCTGCGCCGGAAATCACGCTCAGGCTGCCACCTGCCAGCGCGATCGTAGAATTCGCCGTCACGGCACCGGTCGCGCTCAGGAGCAGGTGGCCAGATGTAACAGTGATCCCACCATTCACGGTCAGATCGCCCGCATTCACCAGGATCATGCTGGCGGTGGAGAGCATACCGGTCAAAGTCTGCGCAGTCTGCTCGCTTGCCGTGCCGTTCATTGCAACGACAGCCGTGCTCACCGAGACACTGCCCACGGTCAGATTGCCGGTGTTCGCGATCCGGACCACCCCATTCGTTGTTACCGCAAGCAAGTCCGTATCCAGCACAAATTCATCGTTCAATGAACCGATCGCGGAACCGCCATTCAGCACCACAGCGGCGGCAGTGATATTCACACCAGTATCAGTGCCATCAGCGATGCCACCAAGTGCTATCACAGACACTTTGCCAGTCGCCGCATCAATCGCGCTGATCGTTGTCAGCCCCGAGGATGCCAGTGCTATATCACCACCAAACGTGTTGATCACAGCCACGGTCACACTTCCCGATGCAGAACTGATGGTGACATCGCCGCCCACCGTCGATATCTGCGTGCCGACATTCATATTCACGGACGCCGATCCGACGACCGTGACATGGCCGCTGCCAGTCATCACATTCGCCGAGATCTGCACGCTGTTACCACTGAGGTAAACTTTGCCGCTACCCGAGGCGCTGATGCCCGCCCCCGCCCCCATGGAACCATCCGTGATCGTCAGGCTGCCGTTCAATGCGCGCAAGTAGATGCCGCCATTGCCCAGTGACGTCCGGACGTCACTCTTCGTTCCATCATTCAATGTCGTCCCCTGCAATCCACTGGCCTGCACCTTGCGATAGGACACCGTGACATCACCCACCGTTACCGCATTCACATCGTTGACCGCTACGCTGCCTGCGCCCGATTCAGCCGCAAGCACCGCAGCATCGATGGCCAATGCTTTTGTAACTGGAACATAAGCAACACCTGGCACGACATCCCAAGTCAGCCTCACACTGCGATCTGCGAGCACCTGTGGCTGCCTCATTGTCACCGTCAGACCAGGGGTGCTGTAGGCAATACGATAGAAGCGGCGGCTCTCAGCTGGCGTCGGATCCACATAGGTGACTGTGGCATCTCCGGTCGTCATAGTGACCACATCGGTCCAAGTCACAAAGTCAGTGGTGTATTGCAAGCGGAAGGTCGGCTCATTGATGCCGCCGATGTTACGGGCAGCTTGCAGGCTGACACCCTGGCCATAGATGCGGACTGTGGTCGAACCCGATGAACCTGCATCAGAGATTCCGCCCGTAGCCGCCTGGACAAACACATTGGCCCAAGTGGTCTGCGCTCCACCAGTGCGTCCATCCAGCAGACCGATCATCACATTGTTCATCGCCGTTACGCGGATGTTGCCACCACCGGAAACCATCGATGCACTATCCGCCATCATCACGCTGCCCATAACGGCTTCGACGCTTATCACGCCACCACCCGTGGTAATATCGGCACCCGCTGCAAAGGTCGCATTCACGCTGCCGCTCAAGGTGATGTCCCCGGAGCCGCTGCGGACATCGCTGTTCAAGACCAAATTGGAAGCAGAACCCTGAGCTTTGAGCAGGATGTTTGCCGCACCCGTGGTGATAAGAGCCACACCATCAGTATCAGAACCGTCCGTCAGGGTGATCGTACCATTCACTGTAGTGATCGCCACATTGCCGCTGCTCACGATGTCGCTTTGAGCGCCATCCGTGCCTGGAACAACTGATCCGCCGGATTGCACCATATTGTAAGCGACCGTGACCGAACCGATTGTCAGGTTGTCGGTCTCGACAAGGTTCACACCGCCACTGCCCGCCACCAAACTTATGGTTGCCACAGTGATCTCCAATTCAGCATTCGAGAGGCCGATGCCACCACCTGCGGTAGCCATCAAGGAACTGGAAACCACATTCACGTAAACATCCCCGCCATCCGTGATGTTACCAGTGGTCGCGATCAAGCTGACATTCTGTGCCACGATGCCGCCCACTTGGATATTCACTCCGGCAGCCATCCGGACATTGCCACTGCCAGCATCCACCTTGGCAGATGCCGCCATGGTGATCGATGAGCCGTTGAACACGATCGACGCAGCTGCCGTGGTCACATCCACGTTCGCAGACAGCGTCAGTACTGCTTGGGCAGCGAGTGTGATGTTACCCGTGCTGCTGGAGATGTCGCTATTTACCGTCAACGCACCCGACCCTGCATCGATAAGAATATTGCCAGAACCGTCTGCGCGAACGGCTACGCCATCAGCATCGCTGCCGTCGTTTAAAGTCACCAGCCCGTAGGCAACCAGCACAATGTTGCCATTGGCACCGGCTGTCAGATCACTTTGAGCCGTCACTTCGATCTGCGAGAGGCCGGCCGTGCTGGTAACTGATTGAACGGTCACAGCCACTGCCGTCACGACGGCATCGTTGTCTTCAGTGATATAGATACCATTATCCGTCGAGGAATTGCCTGCAGCAGCAACTGTCAGGTTCACCACATTGGTCGTGAGATGGCGGTTGTATGCACCCACGGCATCATCTGCTTCGATATGGAGGTTGATGGCCGTCACATTCTTCGTGGAGAGCGCCGCATTGATGATCGATCCCGTCTCAGCGATCACAGCTACATTACCACCGGTCACATTGCCCAGCGCAACCACTGTCAGGGCATACAAACGGACGGATGAGCCAGTGGCTTCGATTGAGGATTCCCCGTTCATCAAGAGACTGCCATCCAAGGCTTCCACGTTCACCGTACCAGCCGTGATTACATCTGCCCCGGCCCAGAGCGAGATGGAGCCGGTGGTGATCAGAGTGATATGACCCGAGGTGCTGCGGACATCCGCACTGATGATCAAGGAACCATCATCGCCGCTGATCAGCACCTTGCCACTTCCGTTGGCACTTACCGCCACTCCATCGGAATCCGAACCGTCAGACAGCGTCACCCCGCCATTCTTCGAAACCAGAATAATGTCACCATTGCTTCCGCTGGTGAGATCGCTTGAAACATCCGCTGCCGGTGTGATGACCACGTTACCAGCCAGCACTTCCATCACCTGAACGCTCACTCCGGTCACCGTTGCTCCGTTGCCCTCGCTGATATAGATGCCAGATTCACTGCCACTGCCGGTGGCGTTCACGCTCAAGTTGCCCACAGATGTGGTGATGTGGCGGCCCGCGACACCCACATTCTTGCCGGCTGCCATCAACAAACTCACCGCCGTGACATTCTTCACTGAACCTGCCGCATTCGTGATCGAGCCAGCGTTCGCTATCACCGCCACGGCTGCGGCTGTGACATTGCTCAGCACCACATCCGCTGAAGCATACAAACGTACCGTTGCTGAACCCGTGGTCGCCACTGTGGAGTCACCCGCCATCGTCAAACTGCCGCCGTTTGCCTGCAGGTTGATCGTGCCCGGGGTGCCCGTGGTCACATCCACACCGCCACCCAAAGCAATGCCTTGGCCGGCTGCAATTGTGATATGACCAGCCGAACTGCTGACATCCGCATTCAAAACCAGACTGCCGGAATCCGAACTGAGCCGGATATTCCCCGCCCCCGTCACCGTCAACGCCGTATTGACCGTCACCACACCCGTTCCGTTACCAAAGATGATCGGACCTTCAGCGGTCACCAAGCCAGATTGCGTGTCCACCACCGCGGGCACTGTTACCACACCCGCTGTATCCACCACCCGGTTCACTGCCACGGCCACCGTCCCCACAGTCACAGCATCTGTCTCAAACAGGAAGATTCCGTCTGCCCCAGCATGAGCCGTTATTGTGGCCACCGTGGTTTCAACAGGATTCACACCGGAACCGATTCCATCATCCGCTTGCAGTCGCAGACTGTCAGCAGCGATATCAACACCGCTGCCGTTGTCCGCATCCGTGATGCTGCCGGTATTGGCGATGACACTGACATTCGCACCTGTGCTGATCAGACCGCCCAAGGCCACATCCACACCGGCATACAACCGGATATTTCCACTGACCGCTGTAACATTGCTCGTGGCGCTCAAAGTGATGCTGCCAGTTGTTGCCTGCAGATCCACGGTGCCTGCGCCACCTGTGGTGATGTCCGCATTGGCCGTGAATTCCAAGCTGCCAAAGGCCACCACGCTGATGTGACCCGTCCCGCTCTTCACATCCTCATCACCGAAGATGCTTCCAGCCAAGGTCTGCAACAGCACATTGCCCGTGCCGTGTGCGCTCACTGCAGTGTTGTCATTGCTTGCCGTGCCGTCATGTAGCGTGAGATCGCCCGTCGCCACCACTATCACGATGCTGCCGTTGCCCAGCACGGTCACGACATCACTCTGTACCGCATCTGCCGCCGTGCCCAAGGCTGCAGTGGTCGTCACCCGGTTCACAGTTACGGCAACATCGTCAATCACCAGGCCGTTCGACTCACGCAGGAATATTCCTGCTGTCATCGTGTTGCGTGCTGTCAAGGTCGTGACATTGGTTTCAATCGAATTGTTCGATTCACCAATACCGTCTTCAGCCAGCAGGCTCAGGCTCAAGGCGGTGACATCCACAGTGCCATCGCTATCTGCGTCAGTGATGCTGCCCGTGTTGGCCGTGACACTGACATTGCCACTTGTGCTGATCACACCGCCAAGGACGACGTTCACGTTCGCGAACAGACGGACATTGCCGGAACCGGCGGTCACATTGCTCGTCGTGCTTGACGTGATGCTGCCAGCAGCAGCTTCGATATCCACCGTGCCCGCGCCTGTGGTGATGATGTCCGCACCCGCGATCAACGAGATGCTCTGGGTGGCGATTACACTGATATGTCCAGTGCCGGAGACGACATCCGCATTTGCCTCAAGCGTGATGCTGCCCAAGGCACCCTTGGCATACAGCAACACATTGCCGCTGCCATTCGCGCTTACACCGATGCCACCAGCCGGGGCCGTACCTTCGGTCACCGTGATCGCGCCATTTACCGTCTGCAAGGCAATCGTGCCATTCGAACTGTTCATGGTCGCCAAATCGCTCAGATTCACCACGGTGTCACTCACATCCGCAGTCACACCCTTGTCATCCACTCGATGCACGATGACAGCCACCGTGCCGATGGTCACCGCATCCGTTTCCTCTATATTCATGCCGCCTGCACCCGAGCGGGCCGCCAGCACATCCACTGTCACATCAATATCATTGTCGGAAGCACCCATCGCGCCGATCGCATTACCCGCTTCCATACGCAGACGTCCGGCGATCACGTTCACATAAGTATCGCCGTTATCCGTGATGCTATCTGTGGCCACCAGACTCACATCGCCGCCACCCATGCCGGCGTTCACTCCACCCAGCAGGATGCTCGCACCGCTCTGCAGACGGATGTCGCCATTGCCAGTCACCGTGGAGATCTGCGAATTGCTGGCCATGGCGATCGAACCTGAGACCGTCAAAATATCTATCGTGCCCGCCGGAGCGAAGATGTCGGCCGTGGCCGCCAGACTGACTCCGTTCGTCGCATGGATGCTGATGTTACCCCCGGCGCTACGGACATCACCCAAAGCATTCAGCACCACATCACCCGCCGAGGTCCAGAGTAGGATATTGCCCAAACCAGTCGCATGGACCGAGTAACCATCGGCATCGCTGCCATCCGTCAGGGTCATCGTATTGCCAGCGATCAGGACGATGTTGCCATTGCTGTTGGCAGTGACATCGCTCTGCACATTATCCACCACTGGAGTCAGACCGGCTGTTGCCGTCACAGCTTGGACCGTGACCGTCACGCCCGTGACCGTCACTGCATTATCCTCAGAGATATAAACGCCTTGCGTGGTCAGGTCATTGCCTTCAGCCACCACCGTCAAGTTCGTTACCGCTGTCGTGATATGGCGAGCAGCCACACCCACGGCGTCATCAGCATCGATGCGCAAGTTCGTGGCGGTCACGTTCTTAGTCGTGCCTGCCGCATTCGTCACTGAACCGGTATCAGCCACGATCGACACATTGTCCGCCGTCACATTGCCAAGTACTACGTCTGTGCTGGCATAAATTCGGACAGATGAGCCGGTAGCCACCACATTCGCGGTTCCGTGCATTGTCACAGAGGCTGCATCACCATTGATACCTGCACCCAACAGCACTGTCCCTGCTGTTGCAGTCGTCACATCCACACCCGTTTCCAGAGCCACACCCAACGATGCCACCAGGCTGATATCGCCAGTGCCGCTCTTCACATCAGATTGCACCGTCACATTACCCGCACCAGCGCTCACCAAAATCTTACCGCTACCATTGGCGCTGATCGCCAGGCCATCTGTATCAGCACCATCCGCCAATGTAATGCCGCCAGCCGTGGACACCAGGATAACGTCGCCGTTGTTGCCTGTGGTCAGATCGCTTAGGACATCCGCCGCACGCACTGTCGGCGTATTGGTGACATCAATCTCCGTCACGGTCACACTAACATCCTTCACCGTCACGTCGTTGTCCTCAGTCACGAACATGCCGGCGGTTGTATTGCCCGTCGCATTGACCGTCAGGTTTGTCACGTTGGTGGTGATATGGCGGAGAGCCACGCCCACGTTGCGACCCGCCGTCATCAGCAAGTTCGTCGCCGTCACGTTCTTGGTCGTACCAGTCGCATTCGTGATCGAACCGGTGTTTGCAATCACCGCCACATCAGCCGCCGTCACATTACCCAGCACCACATCCGCCGAGGCATACAACCGGGTCGCAGAATCCGTCGCCACTACCGTGGAATTGCCCGCCATCGTCAGGCTGCCGCTATCCGCACGCAGGCTAACCGTGCCAGTCGATGCCGTGGCGATATCCACGCCTGCATTCAATGTCAGCGATTGCGCCGCGATGATCGTGATATGACCCGTAGTGCTGTTGATGTCCGCATTGACCGTCAAGCTGCCCGCAGCCGCGTTCAGCAGGACGTTGCCTGAGCCATCGGCAGTCACTGCCGTGTCAATTGTCATCGTGCCTGTGCCGTTGCTCAACACGACCGGTCCACCCGTAGTCACCAGGCCGGCTTGCGTATCCGGCGTGGCTGGCACCGGTGTCGGCGATACGAGGCCCGTGTTCAACACCCGGTTCACCGCCACCGCCACTGTGCCAACTGTCACTGCGTTTGTCTCATACAGGAAGATGCCGTTCGCGCCCGCATGTGCCGTGACCACATTCACCGTGGTTTCAACCGCATTATCCGCGGCACCGATACCGATGTCCGCCTGCAGACGGAGGTCATCGCCAGAGATATCCACGCTGCCCGTATTACCATCGTTATCACCATCAATGATGCTGCCCGTATTGGCGATGACGCTCACATCCCCCGTCGTGCTCACCAATCCGCCCAACACCACATCCACTTGGCCATACAACCGGATGTTGCCAGAACCTCCCGTCACATTGCTCGTCACGCTCAACGTGATGCTGCCCCCAGTCGCCTCCACATCCACC